>NZ_JBJQMA010000019.1:0-107512 GCF_046486065.1 Escherichia sp. WS547
CGAAGTTGGATGCAAATGTCAGATCGTGTGCGCCTGTTAGGGCGCGGCTGGTAAGAGAGCCTTATAGGCGCATTTGAAAAACCTCCGGCTATGCCGGAGGATATTTATTTAATCAACCAGGTGATATTTTTCTGAAAGCACATGGGCCAGGTGTTTGAACATATTAAACACCGCGGTGCTTTTGGCTGTTGGCAATCCTTGTTCATCTAAAAAGTAGTCGCCGGTAAATACCAGCACGCCATTACGCTGCGTGACGCCGGTGGCTTCAATCCCTGCGAGCGTATCCTCATGCTCACGAATGATTTTGTTGGCCTCTTTCAACAGCGTCTCGCGGTCGATGGGTTGTGTCTCTTTGTTCATTATTTACTCCTTAAACAAGGACATTAGTCTACGCCAGGCATGGCTTGCAGACAAATATACCACGCTGGTGGCAAGAGCGCCTTACTGGCAACTTTGGATTTTGCATGCTAATAAAGTTGCGTATCGGATTTTATCAGGTACAGTGTGACGCTTTCGTCAATCTGGCAATAGATTTGCTTGACATTCGACCAAAATTCCGTCGTGCTATAGCGCCTGTAGGCCAAGACCTGTTAACTCAGTCACCTGAATTTTCGTGAACAGAGTCACGACAAGGGGTTGATATCCGCAGAGAGCGAGTCCATATCGGTAACTCGTTGCCAGTGGAAGGTTTATCAACGTGCGACGCATTCCTGGAAGAATCAAATTAGGTAAGGTGAATATGGGTAAAGCTCTTGTCATCGTTGAGTCCCCGGCAAAAGCCAAAACGATCAACAAGTATCTGGGTAGTGACTACGTGGTGAAATCCAGCGTCGGTCACATCCGCGATTTGCCGACCAGTGGCTCAGCTGCCAAAAAGAGTGCCGACTCTACCTCCACCAAGACGGCTAAAAAGCCTAAAAAGGATGAACGTGGCGCTCTCGTCAACCGTATGGGGGTTGACCCGTGGCACAATTGGGAGGCGCACTATGAAGTGTTGCCTGGTAAAGAGAAGGTCGTCTCTGAACTGAAACAACTGGCTGAAAAAGCCGACCACATCTATCTCGCAACCGACCTTGACCGCGAAGGGGAAGCCATTGCATGGCACCTGCGGGAAGTGATTGGTGGTGATGATGCGCGCTATAGCCGAGTGGTGTTTAACGAAATTACTAAAAACGCGATCCGCCAGGCATTTAACAAACCGGGTGAGCTGAATATTGATCGTGTTAATGCCCAGCAGGCGCGCCGCTTTATGGACCGCGTGGTGGGGTATATGGTTTCGCCGCTGCTATGGAAAAAGATCGCTCGTGGTCTGTCTGCCGGTCGTGTGCAGTCGGTGGCGGTTCGCCTGGTGGTCGAGCGTGAGCGTGAAATTAAAGCGTTCGTGCCGGAAGAGTTCTGGGAAGTCGATGCCAGCACGACCACGCCATCTGGTGAAGCGTTGGCGTTACAGGTCACTCATCAGAACGACAAACCGTTCCGTCCGGTCAACAAAGAACAAACTCAGGCTGCGGTAAGTCTGCTGGAAAAAGCGCGCTACAGCGTGCTGGAACGTGAAGACAAACCGACAACCAGTAAACCTGGCGCTCCTTTTATTACCTCTACGCTGCAACAAGCTGCCAGCACCCGTCTTGGATTTGGCGTGAAAAAAACCATGATGATGGCTCAGCGTTTGTATGAAGCAGGCTATATCACTTACATGCGTACCGACTCCACTAACCTGAGTCAGGACGCGGTAAATATGGTTCGCGGTTATATCAGCGATAATTTTGGTAAGAAATATCTGCCGGAAAGTCCGAATCAGTACGCCAGCAAAGAAAACTCACAGGAAGCGCACGAAGCGATTCGTCCTTCTGACGTCAATGTGATGGCGGAATCGCTGAAGGATATGGAAGCAGATGCGCAGAAACTGTACCAGTTAATCTGGCGTCAGTTCGTTGCCTGCCAGATGACTCCAGCGAAATATGACTCCACGACACTGACCGTTGGTGCGGGCGATTTCCGCCTGAAAGCACGCGGTCGTATTTTGCGCTTTGATGGCTGGACAAAAGTGATGCCTGCACTGCGTAAAGGCGATGAAGATCGTATCTTACCGGCAGTCGATAAAGGTGATGCTTTGACGCTCGTTGAACTGACACCAGCCCAGCACTTTACCAAGCCGCCAGCGCGTTTCAGTGAAGCATCGTTGGTTAAAGAGCTGGAAAAACGCGGCATCGGTCGTCCGTCTACCTATGCGTCGATCATTTCGACCATTCAGGATCGTGGCTATGTGCGAGTAGAAAATCGTCGTTTCTACGCGGAAAAAATGGGTGAAATTGTCACCGATCGCCTTGAAGAAAATTTCCGTGAGTTAATGAACTACGACTTCACCGCACAGATGGAAAACAGCCTCGACCAGGTGGCAAATCACGAAGCAGAGTGGAAAGCTGTACTGGATCACTTCTTCTCGGATTTCACCCAGCAGTTAGATAAAGCTGAAAAAGATCCGGAAGAGGGGGGGATGCGCCCGAACCAGATGGTTCTGACCAGCATTGACTGCCCGACTTGTGGTCGCAAAATGGGGATTCGCACAGCGAGCACCGGGGTATTCCTTGGCTGTTCTGGCTATGCGCTGCCGCCGAAAGAGCGTTGCAAAACCACCATTAACCTGGTGCCGGAAAACGAAGTGCTGAACGTGCTGGAAGGCGAAGACGCTGAAACCAACGCGCTGCGCGCAAAACGTCGTTGCCCGAAATGCGGCACGGCGATGGACAGCTATCTCATCGATCCGAAACGTAAGTTGCATGTCTGTGGTAATAACCCAACCTGCGACGGTTACGAGATCGAAGAGGGCGAATTCCGCATTAAAGGTTATGACGGCCCGATCGTTGAGTGTGAAAAATGTGGCTCTGAAATGCACCTGAAAATGGGGCGTTTCGGTAAATACATGGCCTGCACCAACGAAGAGTGTAAAAACACACGTAAGATTTTACGTAACGGCGAAGTGGCACCGCCGAAAGAAGATCCGGTGCCATTACCTGAGCTGCCGTGCGAAAAATCAGATGCTTATTTCGTGCTGCGTGACGGTGCTGCCGGTGTGTTCCTGGCGGCCAATACCTTCCCGAAATCGCGTGAAACACGTGCGCCACTGGTGGAAGAGCTTTATCGCTTCCGCGACCGTCTGCCGGAAAAACTGCGTTATCTGGCCGATGCGCCACAGCAGGATCCGGAAGGTAATAAGACCATGGTTCGCTTTAGCCGTAAAACCAAACAGCAATATGTCTCTTCGGAAAAAGACGGAAAGGCGACTGGCTGGTCAGCATTTTATGTTGATGGCAAATGGGTTGAAGGGAAAAAATAACCTTTAATTCTGTCAGGTTTTTATAAACAAAGGGTCGCGAAAGCGGCCCTTTTTTATTGCATATTATTTTTTCTTCACACCTATACACTAAGGCTATAAATGATATAGTGGTTATAGTTAGCACCTTTTTTATTATTAAATCGTATTAGTCACCCGCCAGGTGTGACGAAAAAACGATGTTCTGATGGCGTCTAAGTGGATGGTTTAACATGAAATTACAACAACTTCGCTATATTGTTGAGGTGGTCAATCATAACCTGAATGTCTCATCAACGGCGGAAGGACTTTACACATCACAACCCGGGATCAGTAAACAAGTCAGAATGCTGGAAGACGAGCTAGGCATTCAAATTTTTTCCCGAAGCGGCAAGCACCTGACGCAGGTAACGCCAGCAGGACAAGAAATAATTCGTATCGCTCGTGAAGTCCTGTCGAAAGTCGATGCCATAAAATCGGTTGCCGGAGAGCACACCTGGCCGGATAAAGGCTCGCTGTATATCGCCACCACGCATACCCAGGCACGCTATGCGTTACCAAACGTCATCAAAGGCTTTATTGAGCGTTATCCCCGCGTTTCTTTGCATATGCACCAGGGCTCGCCGACACAAATTGCTGATGCTGTCTCTAAAGGCAATGCCGATTTCGCTATCGCCACAGAAGCGCTGCATCTGTATGAAGATTTAGTGATGTTACCGTGCTACCACTGGAATCGGGCTATTGTAGTCACTCCGGATCACCCGCTGGCAGGCAAAAAAGCCATTACCATTGAAGAACTGGCGCAATATCCGTTGGTGACATATACCTTCGGCTTTACCGGACGTTCAGAATTGGATACTGCCTTTAACCGCGCAGGGTTAACGCCGCGTATCGTCTTCACGGCAACGGATGCTGACGTCATTAAAACTTACGTCCGGTTGGGGCTGGGGGTAGGGGTCATTGCCAGCATGGCGGTGGATCCGGTCGCCGATCCCGACCTTGTGCGTGTTGATGCTCACGATATCTTCAGCCACAGTACAACCAAAATTGGTTTTCGCCGTAGTACTTTTTTGCGCAGTTATATGTATGATTTCATTCAGCGTTTTGCACCGCATTTAACGCGTGATGTCGTTGATGCGGCTGTCGCATTGCGCTCCAATGAAGAAATTGAGGTCATGTTTAAAGATATAAAACTGCCGGAAAAATAATTTCTTGCGTTATTTTCGGCACCTTTTATGTAGCGAAGGTGCCGGAATATATTCTCTTTTGTTACTTATTTGTATACCGTGCACAATATTTTTATCCCTCATATTTATAGGGTAAATTACCTGTAAAGTAGTGTCTAATTACCCGCCTCGCAAATTCCAGTTTTCAAATATCTATTTCAGGTCAAAAGATTGAATTATTCACTGGAGACGATTCGTAAATTCGCTGGATTTTTGACTAAAGTTTCTTTAGGATTTGTCTCATCGTATGATTAATTACACCAATCGTTCAACGTCTTGCTGATAAGTGATGGCGATTATATGAGGTTAGCAATGCCTTCTGGAAATCAGGAACCCCGCCGGGACCCTGAATTAAAACGCAAAGCCTGGCTGGCGGTATTTCTTGGTTCTGCTCTTTTCTGGGTGGTTGTCGCACTGCTGATTTGGAAAGTGTGGGGATAACTATGGTCGGTCAGGAGCAACTGGAGTCGTCACCATTATGTCAGCATAGTGATAATGAACCAGAAACGAAACGGGAATGTTCCGTCGTTATTCCAGACGACTGGCAACTAACATCGCAGCAGCAAGCCTTTATAGAACTGTTTGCTGAAGATGATCAGCCGAAACAATAATTATCATCATTCTTATTACCCATTTTTAATGAATTAAATGGCTTTTAATACACCGCAGCAATAACAGGTTGAGTTATCTCAACACAAAGTAATAACCGTTAAGGGTGTAGCCTATGATCAACACAAATATGAAATATTGGTCCTGGATGGGCGCATTTTCTCTGTCGATGCTCTTCTGGGCCGAACTCCTCTGGATCATTACTCACTGATCCCTGACCCCGCTGCGGCGGGGTTTTCATTTGTTTTGCCACAAGCTTTCTCCTCTTTTATCAATTTGGGTTGTTATCAAATCGTTACGCGATGTTTGTGTTATCTTTAATATTCACCCTGAAGAGAATCAGGGCTTCGCAACCCTGTCATTAAGGAGGAGCTATGTCGTCAACCCTACGAGAAGCCAGTAAGGACACGTTGCAGGCCAAAGATAAAACTTACCACTACTACAGCCTGCCGCTTGCTGCCAAATCACTGGGCGATATCACCCGTTTGCCTAAGTCACTCAAAGTTTTGCTCGAAAACCTGCTGCGCTGGCAGGATGGTAACTCGGTTACCGAAGAGGATATCTACGCGCTGGCGGGATGGCTGAAAAATGCCCATGCTGACCGTGAAATTGCCTACCGCCCGGCAAGGGTGCTGATGCAGGACTTTACCGGCGTACCTGCCGTTGTTGATCTGGCGGCAATGCGCGAAGCGGTTAAACGCCTCGGCGGCGATACTGCAAAGGTTAACCCGCTCTCACCGGTCGACCTGGTTATTGACCACTCGGTGACCGTCGATCGTTTTGGTGATGATGAGGCATTTGAAGAAAACGTACGCCTGGAAATGGAGCGCAACCACGAACGTTATGTGTTCCTGAAATGGGGAAAGCAAGCGTTCAGTCGGTTTAGCGTCGTGCCGCCAGGCACAGGCATTTGCCATCAGGTTAACCTCGAATATCTCGGCAAAGCAGTGTGGAGCGAATTGCAGGACGGTGAATGGATTGCTTATCCGGATACACTCGTTGGTACTGACTCGCACACCACCATGATCAACGGCCTTGGCGTGCTGGGGTGGGGCGTTGGTGGCATCGAAGCCGAAGCCGCAATGTTAGGCCAGCCGGTTTCCATGCTTATCCCGGACGTAGTGGGCTTTAAACTCACCGGAAAATTACGTGAAGGTATTACCGCCACAGACCTGGTTCTCACCGTTACCCAAATGCTGCGCAAACATGGTGTGGTGGGGAAATTCGTCGAATTTTATGGTGATGGGCTGGATTCACTACCGCTGGCGGATCGCGCCACCATTGCCAATATGTCGCCAGAATATGGTGCCACCTGTGGCTTCTTCCCAATCGATGCTGTCACCCTCGATTACATGCGTTTAAGCGGGCGCAGCGAAGATCAGGTCGAGTTGGTCGAAAAATACGCCAAAGCGCAGGGCATGTGGCGTAACCCGGGCGATGAACCGATTTTTACCAGTACGTTAGAACTGGATATGAATGACGTTGAAGCGAGCCTGGCAGGGCCAAAACGCCCACAGGATCGCGTTGCACTGCCCGATGTACCAAAAGCATTTGCCGCCAGTAACGAACTGGAAGTAAATGCCACGCATAAAGATCGCCAGCCGGTCGATTATGTTATGAACGGACATCAGTATCAGTTACCTGATGGCGCGGTGGTCATTGCTGCGATAACGTCGTGCACCAACACCTCTAACCCAAGTGTGCTGATGGCCGCAGGTTTGCTGGCGAAAAAAGCTGTAACACTGGGCCTCAAGCGGCAACCGTGGGTCAAAGCGTCGCTGGCACCGGGTTCGAAAGTCGTTTCTGATTATCTGGCAAAAGCGAAATTGACACCGTATCTCGATGAACTGGGGTTTAACCTTGTGGGATATGGTTGTACCACCTGTATTGGTAACTCTGGGCCGCTGCCCGATCCTATCGAAACGGCAATCAAAAAAGGCGATTTAACCGTCGGTGCAGTGCTGTCCGGCAACCGTAACTTTGAAGGCCGTATCCATCCGCTGGTTAAAACCAACTGGCTGGCCTCGCCGCCGCTGGTGGTTGCCTATGCGCTGGCGGGAAATATGAATATCAACCTCGCATCTGAGCCTATCGGCCATGATCGCAAAGGCGATCCGGTATATCTGAAAGATATCTGGCCATCGGCACAAGAAATTGCCCGTGCGGTAGAACAAGTCTCCACAGAAATGTTCCGTAAAGAGTACGCAGAAGTTTTTGAAGGCACAGCAGAGTGGAAGGAAATTAACGTCGCACGATCCGATACCTACGGTTGGCAGGAAGATTCAACCTATATTCGCTTATCGCCTTTCTTTGATGAAATGCAGGCAACACCAGCACCAGTGGAAGATATTCACGGTGCGCGGATCCTCGCAATGCTGGGGGATTCAGTCACCACTGACCATATCTCTCCGGCGGGCAGTATTAAGCCCGACAGCCCGGCGGGTCGATATCTACAAGGTCGGGGTGTTGAGCGAAAAGACTTTAACTCCTACGGTTCGCGGCGTGGTAACCATGAAGTGATGATGCGCGGCACCTTCGCCAATATTCGCATCCGTAATGAAATGGTGCCTGGCGTTGAAGGGGGGATGACGCGGCATTTACCTGACAGCGACGTAGTCTCTATTTATGATGCTGCGATGCGCTATAAGCAGGAGCAAACGCCGCTGGCGGTGATTGCCGGGAAAGAGTATGGATCAGGCTCCAGCCGTGACTGGGCGGCAAAAGGTCCTCGTCTGCTTGGCATTCGTGTGGTGATTGCCGAATCGTTTGAACGAATTCACCGTTCGAATTTAATTGGCATGGGCATCCTGCCGCTGGAATTTCCGCAAGGCGTGACGCGTAAAACGTTAGGGCTAATCGGGGAAGAGAAGATTGATATTGTCGATCTGCAAAGTCTACAACCCGGCGCGACGGTTCCGGTGACGTTTACGCGCGCGGATGGTAGCCAGGAAGTCGTACCCTGCCGTTGTCGTATCGACACCGCGACGGAGTTGACCTACTACCAGAACGACGGCATTTTGCATTATGTCATTCGTAATATGTTGAAGTAACGAGTATTTGCTTGCCGGTTATTTTGCTTCCGGCAAGCAAATGAATTACACAATGCAAGAGGGTTATTTGTTCAGCAAATGACCCATTTTCTCGGCTTTGGTATCGAGATAATGTTCGTTATTGGGGTTACGACCTACAATCAACGGTACGCGTTCAACAATATTAATCCCTGCTTCGGTCAGAATTTCGACTTTTTTCGGGTTATTGGTTAACAAGCGGACTTCATTGACGCCAAGGAGTTTGAACATATCAGCGCAAAGAGTGAAGTCGCGCTCATCAGCGGCGAAGCCTAACTGGTGGTTAGCCTCTACGGTATCGTAACCTTGATCCTGCAGTGCATAAGCGCGGATTTTATTCAGCAGACCAATGTTACGACCTTCCTGACGGTGATACAGCAAAATACCACGGCCTTCTTCGGCAATTTGCGTCAGTGCCGCTTCGAGCTGGAAGCCACAATCGCAGCGCAAGCTGAACAGGGCGTCACCGGTCAGACATTCGGAATGGACGCGCGCAAGTACCGGGGTATGCCCGGATATATCGCCATAGACTAGCGCGACATGATCGTGTCCGGTTGCCAGTTCTTCAAATCCCACCATCAGGAAATCGCCCCATGGGGTTGGCAGTTTGGCTTCTGCCACACGTTTAAGCTGCATGAATTTCTCCAGATAATGCTGGTTCTGTATTGGCTTATTTTGCCATAACGAGAAGGGGTTCACCTAATCACGACGCGTCGATCGTTCACGGAATGGCACAAATCTGTCAATTTTTCCTGGAACTGGCATTTTCAGTTATGATTGTGGGACTTATCAAAAAGGAGAGGCCATGCGTTCGATTGCCAGACGTACCGCAGTGGGAGCTGCACTATTGCTTGTTATGCCAGTAGCCGTATGGATTTCTGGCTGGCGTTGGCAACCTGGAGAACAAAGTTGGCTACTAAAAGCGGCTTTTTGGGTTACTGAAACCGTCACCCAGCCCTGGGGCGTCATTACACATTTGATTTTATTCGGTTGGTTTCTCTGGTGTCTGCGTTTTCGCATTAAGGCTGCCATTATGTTATTTGCCATTCTGGCGGCGGCAATTCTTGTGGGACAAGGCGTTAAATCCTGGATCAAAGACAAAGTCCAGGAACCGCGACCTTTTGTTATCTGGCTGGAAAAAACACATCATATTCCGGTTGATGAGTTCTACACTTTAAAGCGAGCAGAACGCGGAAATCTAGTGAAAGAACAGTTGGCTGAAGAGAAAAACATCCCACAATATTTGCGTTCACACTGGCAGAAAGAGACGGGGTTTGCCTTTCCTTCCGGTCACACGATGTTTGCTGCCAGTTGGGCACTGCTGGCCGTTGGTTTGCTGTGGCCGCGTCGGCGAACGCTAACCATTGCTATCTTGTTGGTCTGGGCAACGGGAGTCATGGGAAGCCGCCTGCTGCTCGGGATGCATTGGCCACGCGATCTGGTGGTAGCTACGTTGATTTCGTGGGCGCTGGTGGCGGTGGCAACGTGGCTTGCGCAACGAATTTGTGGGCCATTAACACCACCTGCGGAAGAAAATCGCGAAATTGCACAACGAGAACAAGAAAGTTAACGCTGGTTGATTTTCCGAATTTAGCCCTTAAATCATCAACAATGCGCGTGGATGCCATTTCGCAGACGGCGCGAAAATGGTACTTTAAAGGGCTATTGCGGTAAGTTGACCATAATTTATTCGCTCTAACCACATAACGGGAAGTAATGTGAAATATTTACTCATTTTCTTACTGGTGTTAGCGATCTTCGTGATTTCGGTCACGTTAGGTGCGCAGAACGATCAACAGGTGACGTTTAATTATCTGTTAGCGCAAGGGGAGTACCGTATTTCCACATTGCTGGCGGTATTGTTTGCTGCGGGGTTTGCTATCGGTTGGCTGATTTGCGGTCTGTTCTGGCTGCGAGTTCGTGTTTCCCTGGCGCGCGCTGAACGTAAAATAAAGCGACTGGAAAACCAGCTTTCACCCGCGACTGACGTGGCTGTAGCGCCGCATTCGTCAGCGGCGAAGGAATAACTTTCTATGCTGGAGTTGTTGTTTCTGCTTTTGCCTGTAGCCGCTGCCTATGGCTGGTATATGGGCCGCAGAAGTGCGCAACAAAACAAGCAAGATGAAGCCAACCGCTTGTCGCGTGATTACGTAGCGGGGGTTAACTTCCTGCTTAGTAATCAACAGGATAAAGCGGTAGACCTGTTTCTCGATATGCTTAAAGAGGATACGGGTACCGTTGAAGCCCACCTTACGCTCGGAAACCTGTTCCGTTCGCGTGGCGAAGTTGATCGCGCTATTCGCATCCATCAGACCCTAATGGAAAGCGCCTCGCTGACCTATGAACAGCGTCTGTTGGCGATTCAACAATTGGGGCGTGATTACATGGCCGCCGGGTTATACGACCGCGCGGAAGACATGTTCAATCAGCTGACCGATGAAACTGACTTCCGCATTGGCGCGCTGCAACAGTTGCTACAAATCTACCAGGCTACCAGCGAGTGGCAGAAAGCAATTGATGTTGCCGAACGCCTGGTGAAGCTGGGTAAAGATAAACAGCGCGTCGAAATTGCCCATTTCTACTGTGAGTTAGCCCTGCAGCATATGGCCAGCGACGATCTCGATCGTGCCATGACCTTGCTAAAAAAAGGGGCTGCGGCAGATAAAAATAGCGCCCGCGTATCCATCATGATGGGACGCGTGTTTATGGCGAAAGGAGAATACGCCAAAGCCGTCGAAAGTTTGCAACGCGTGATATCCCAGGACAGAGAACTGGTCAGCGAAACGCTGGAAATGTTGCAAACCTGCTATCAGCAGTTGGGTAAAACTGCCGAATGGGCAGAATTCCTGCAGCGCGCGGTGGAAGAGAACACCGGTGCCGATGCTGAATTGATGCTTGCGGATATTATCGAAGCGCGCGACGGTAGTGAGGCCGCACAGGTCTATATTACGCGTCAGCTTCAGCGTCATCCGACCATGCGTGTGTTCCATAAGCTAATGGATTACCACTTAAATGAAGCGGAAGAAGGGCGTGCCAAAGAGAGTCTGATGGTGCTGCGTGACATGGTTGGCGAGAAGGTGCGTAGTAAGCCTCGTTATCGCTGCCAGAAATGTGGTTTTACCGCATACACCCTCTACTGGCATTGTCCGTCTTGTCGGGCCTGGTCAACCATTAAACCGATTCGCGGTCTTGATGGCCTGTAATTTTTAAAAAAATCCGACTTTAGTTACAACATACTAATAATTAATGTTCATTGTGCTCCGGTAACTCAGGCGCAGAAAAGCCTGCCATGGGAGAAATCGCAACTGTTAATTTTTTATTTCCACGGGTAGAATGCTCGCCGTTTACCTGTTTCGCGCCACTTCCGGTGCCCATCATCAAGAAGGTCTGGTCATGACGTTAACTGCTTCATCTTCTTCCCGCGCTGTTACGAATTCTCCTGTGGTTGTTGCCCTTGATTATCATAATCGTGATGACGCGCTGGCCTTTGTCGACAAGATCGACCCACGCGATTGTCGTCTGAAGGTCGGCAAAGAGATGTTTACATTGTTTGGGCCACAGTTTGTGCGCGAACTTCAACAGCGTGGTTTTGATATCTTTCTTGACCTGAAATTCCACGATATTCCCAACACTGCAGCGCACGCTGTCGCTGCTGCAGCTGACTTAGGCGTGTGGATGGTGAATGTTCACGCCTCCGGTGGGGCGCGTATGATGACCGCAGCGCGTGAGGCACTGGTTCCGTTTGGCAAAGATGCACCGCTTTTGATTGCGGTGACAGTATTGACCAGCATGGAAGCCAGCGACCTGGCCGATCTTGGCGTGACACTGTCACCTGCAGATTATGCAGAACGTCTGGCGGCACTGACGCAAAAATGTGGCCTTGATGGTGTGGTGTGTTCTGCTCAGGAAGCTGTGCGCTTTAAACAGGTATTCGGTCAGGAGTTCAAACTGGTTACACCGGGCATTCGTCCGCAGGGGAGTGAAGCAGGTGACCAGCGCCGCATTATGACGCCAGAACAGGCGTTGGCGGCTGGTGTTGATTATATGGTGATTGGTCGCCCGGTAACGCAATCGGTAGATCCAGCGCAGACGCTGAAAGCGATCAACGCCTCTTTACAGCGGAGTGCATGATGAGTGATTCCAACAGCCGTCTGGTCTACTCAACGGAAACCGGACGTATTGATGAGCCAAAAGCGGCCCCTGTACGCCCTAAAGGCGACGGTGTGGTGCGTATTCATCGTCAGACCAGTGGACGTAAAGGTAAGGGCGTTTGCCTGATTACCGGTGTCGATCTCGATGATGCCGAACTGACGAAACTGGCAGCGGAACTGAAGAAAAAATGCGGCTGCGGCGGAGCAGTTAAAGATGGAATTATTGAAATCCAGGGCGATAAGCGTGATTTATTAAAATCACTGCTTGAAGCGAAAGGGATGAAGGTAAAACTCGCAGGCGGCTAACATAAAAAGCCACGGATATATCCGTGGCTTTCGAATATTTTACTGTGTGTATTATTCAGTTATTTCGTACTGAACAGAATCAAGCGTATTATAATTGCGAGTCGATAATCGACATTTATTTACGATTATTTACCGACCTGGTGACCAATAACACCACCGACAGCTGCG
Organism: Escherichia sp. WS547; assembly: GCF_046486065.1. Lineage (NCBI taxonomy): Bacteria > Pseudomonadati > Pseudomonadota > Gammaproteobacteria > Enterobacterales > Enterobacteriaceae > Escherichia > Escherichia sp. WS547. Next base: position 12,842 of record NZ_JBJQMA010000019.1, read on the forward strand.
CCACCTAATGTACCCAACGTACTGCCATCGGTCAGTACTGCACCGCCTAATGCCCCTGCACCCGCGCCGATTGCGGTGTTGCGATCCCGTTTAGACCAGTTAGAACAGGCACTCAGAGACATTGCCAGGGTAATTGCCAGAACAGCCGCGGTCATTTTTTTGCTCGTTACAAACATAATACTCTCTCCTGAATTTATGATTCACGGAAGTAAGCTCACTATAACTATAATAGCTAAGAATAAGCCTGGTGAAATTATTCCGTGAAATCCGCTCGCGCGCAGGGTTATATCACGCAGGTGATAATGACTTCCTGTTATATCGCTGATAATAATTTTATATCTTGAGAGTGTTAATAACAGGTAAATAGTCTTAATTATCAACCAGGAATCATCTTAGAGCGGATGATTTGCAAAACAGCAAATCATCCGTAGAGAAGGGAAATGGTTAAATGTCAACGACGTGAACGGTGAGTTTACTGTGCTCAAGATGCATCAGATCGCTGGCGCGTATTTTCGAATCGGTAATCACGCGATTGAATCGCTCAACGGGGCCGATGGAGTATGAATGTACAGCACCAAATTTCGAGCTGTCAGTCAGGACTATCGCTTCGCACTCTTTTTCCAGCACGGCATTGACCACATCGGTACGCATCATATCGCGACCGGTAAACCCAGTTTCAGGTTGCCAGCCATCAATACCAATAAATGCTTTGCTGAAATGCACCTGTTGGATGCACTGGCGTGTCAAAGGACCAACCATACTTTCGCTTTTTTTCTGGTACACGCCACCGAGCAAAATAACTTCACAAGGCGCGTCTTTCAGCAAATGCGCGATGTAGCTGCTGACCGTGATGATAGTGACATTTTTCTTCTGCTCGCCCAGAGTCCGGGCGAGCAGGGCATTGCTGCTGCCATTTTCGATAAAGATGGTTTCGCCCGGTTGAACCAGTGACGCGGCAAACTCGGCGAGTTCACGCTTCAGCGTATAGTTGCTCATCATACGAGTTTCGACGTCATCACTATCAAGCGATACTGCAAAGCCATGTGCACGGCGGAGGTAACTCAGTTTTTCGAGGGTGTTGAGATCCTGGCGAATGGTAACTTCAGAAACTCCAGTGGCTTTTGCCAGATCGGTTACGCTAACCTGACCCTGGTCAATGACCATCTGTAGAATTGTTTGTTGTCGGGAATTCATCGCTGTAATTCTTATAACGTTATAATACTAAATAAAAAAATACTGACGCGCCGGGCATCCTCAAATAGGAAAACCTGAAGGCACGATTGTTAAATCTCCCACGGTGCCTTCGGGATGTCTGGCGTAGATTCAGCAACCTGGCGCAAGAGTTCTGCTTTAAGTATCTCGAGATTATGGATCGCAGAGTGGTAATCGCCTGCCACAAGGATATCTAACACAATATCAATACGTTCGGCAACGCGCTGGGCATCAAATTCAGACATCAAGGACATCCTTATAGCAAAAGTGGAAAAGGAATAATGCAAAAATTGCCGCTAAAAGAGAAGTGTTTAACAGCAACGGCTAATTATCATCCAGTAATACGATATATAATGACGGAATATATCGCTAAGTATATATATTCATCTACTTATGCGCGCTTCAGATAGCGTTTATACCAACGTTCGAAGGCGACGGCGGGCATCGGTTTGGCAAACAAAAATCCTTGCCGCTCATTGATCCCGTTCTTGGTTAAAAAAGCATCTTCCTTTTTACTCTCCACACCTTCAGCGATCACCTGAAGATTCAATGCCTGGGCCACAGCGACGATCGCCCGGACTAGCGACTGCGATACAGGTTGTTTGTGAATATCTCGAACAAAAACCTGGTCAAGTTTAATCGCATCGATCGGAAAGCGCGCCAGTTGCGAAAGTGAAGAGTAGCCGGTACCAAAATCGTCCAGATGCACTTGCGCACCTAGTTGGCTAAATTGTTGAATAACAGAAAGTGCCAGTTCATCATTCTCAATCAGGCAGCTCTCCGTCAGTTCAACATCAATAGGGCAGTATTCAAAATTGAGTTCCTGGAGAACCTGTTTCAGGGCGGTGAAAATGGTTTGATCGGCGAGCTGACGTGCAGAAATGTTTACCGCCACTCGCAGGTTAATACCTTTATCCCGCCACTTTGCCACCTGGCGTACGACATCGAGAATCACCCAACGGCCTAAAGGCACAATGAGCCCTGACTCTTCGGCGTAGGAAATGAAGTCCAACGGTGGAATCAACCCACGTTCAGGTGACTGCCAACGTACTAGAGCTTCCAGACTGCGCACTTCGCCACGCCAGGTGATTTTCGGTTGATAGTGAATAACCAACTGATCGTTTTCCAGTGCTTTACGCAAGTTGGTATCCAGCCAGAGATATTCAAATACCCGCTGATTCATTTCTGGAGTAAAAACGCAAAATTGTCCTCGTCCGCCTTCCTTCGCTGTGTACATTGCTGTGTCGGCGTGACGAATAATAGCCGCGCTGTCCGAACCATGTTCGGGAGAGAGTGAAATACCCACTGAACAGCTGGTATAAACTTCAATTAAACCAATGCGGAAGGGGAGTCGTAAGCGAGTCAAAATTCGTGATGCCATTGCTTCCAGCGCGCTTTGTGAGGTATTGGATGCCAGTACCAGAAACTCATCGCCACCTGGACGCGCCAAAACCTGGTCATGCTCCAGACAGCTTAAAATGGCCAATGACACGTCGCGTAATAGCTGGTCACCAAACAAATGCCCATAGGCGTCGTTGACCTTTTTAAAATTATCCAAATCAAGATACACAACCCCAACTTTATTGTTATCTGCCTGATTAATAGCGTGATCGATTAACTCCTGCATTGCGTTACGATTCGGCAGTCCGGTGATACTGTCGGTATTTGCCAGAATGCGCAGTCGCTCCTGAGCGCGGCGCTCTTCGGTAATGTCGGTGCCGGAACAGATTAAAAAAATCTCGTTTTTGCCACTGCCGCTGTGGACAAATTTATTGCGAAACAGAAACAGCCGCTGGCCTTTACGTGTTGGTATCCACAGTTCGACTTCATATGCATTGCCGCTTCGAAAAAATACACGGTTATTGCGCCTGGATGCCGCAGCTTCACGACGGCTCATAAACAGTTTAAACACGCTTTGCCCAATGACGTCGTGTTCTTTCAACCCTGTGTAATCTTCACATAACCGATTGAAGCGCTGGATATTCCCCCGACTGTCGAGAATCACTATTGCGGAATGTGCTTCAGAAACTACCTGCTCAGCAAAGGAAAGCCCGTGTGATAAATCACGAGCAACCGCCGGTGTGTCATGCCATGCCGACGCGTTGCCAGCCCATTCCCGTTTATTGATTTTTCGTCCTACCAGATGCACAGAAAGATCGCTTTCATCGACGGTCAGACTCATCATCAGACTGGAAGTGATGACTGTCATTTCCCTGATGCGAGCAGCCTGTTCGGCAGATAACTGCAACGTACGTTCAGGTTCTGTGGTTTCGGTTGTAGAAAAGCGCAAAACATCGCTGCTTTCCGTTAACCGCCAGTATGGATTGTGCGATCCGAGAAAGTTGTACAACGTTGTGGACTCCCTAACGGTTTTCATGATGCATATCCTCCGGTTAACAGCGGAGTCCGCGGTTAAATAAAAGGAACAACATGACTTACATGAAATTAACGGCGGCTAAACGCATTGTTTTTTTTATATATTTATTTGTAATCCAGTTTTGGAAAAACGCCAGTTTTCAAACGAAAGTCAGTTAAAAATCTGCCGGGATATGACGAAGGTGGAGCGGGGAAATAAACGGCCCATTCATGAGGAATGGGCCGTGAAAGGAGATTACGCGACCGGGCGCGCAATAATGCTGCGGGTTTCCATGCGGACTTCGGCAATGGTGACGTCAATAACGTCAGTCACTTTGTAAGCCGTTTCACCTTTAATTTGTACAGTGCCGTTTTCCTGGCTGCAAACCAGTTCATCGCGCACAGCGTGTAAGAAAGGTGCCGGAATAAAGGCGATAGCGCCGTTATCAACCAAACGCACACGCATGCCGCCACGGCTGATATCGACAATTTCCGCCGCGAAACGGGTGTCGGTCCCGGCTTTGTCTTTCAGGAAGCGTGCGTATAACCAGTCGCCAACATCACGTTCTGCCATTCGGTTGAGACGGCGACGCTCGGCCATTTGGACAGTGATTTCATCCTGCGGACGCGTCGCAGTTTCGCCTTTGATAACCGCTTTCAGCAGACGGTGGTTGATCATGTCGCCATATTTACGGATCGGCGAAGTCCAGGTGGCGTATGCCTCCAGACCGAGGCCAAAGTGAGGACCGGGTTCAGTGCTAATTTCAGCAAATGACTGGAAGCGACGAATGCGGCTGTCGAGGAAACCAGTTGGTTGCGCATCCAGTTCACGACGCAGTTTGCAGAAACCGTCCAGCGTGAGCACTTCTTCGGCATCGACATGCAGACCGTGGGTTTTCAGCAACGCTGCCAGCGCGTCGGCATTCGCCGGATCAAAGCCCATATGCACGTTATAGATGCCAAAACCGAGCTTATCGCGCAGTACGCGGGCCGCACAAATGTTAGCGGCAATCATCGCTTCTTCGACGATACGATTGGCAATGCGACGAGGCTCGGCGACGATATCCAGCACTTCACCTTTTTCACCGAGAATAAAGCGGTAATCCGGGCGATCTTTAAATACCAGTGCGTGGTTATGACGCCACTCGCCGCGGCGTTGGCAAATTTGCGCTAACAAACGGACTTGTTCGGCAATTGCTTCACTTTCAGGCTGCCAGTCACCGGTATTTTCCAGCCAGTCAGAGACCTGGTCATACACCAGCTTCGCTTTGGATTCGATGGTGGCGGCAAAGAATTCGATATTATCTTCAATGGTGCCATCAGCGGAGAGCGTCATGCGGCATGCCAGTACCGGGCGGACTTCATTGGCGCGCAGTGAGCAGAGATCGTCAGAAAGCTCGCGAGGAAGCATAGGGATGTTGAAGCCAGGCAGATAGTTGGTGAATGCGCGAATTTTCGCGGCTTTGTCCAGCTTGCTGCCTTCAGCAATCCACGCGGTTGGATCGGCAATCGCCACAATCAGCTGAAGTTTGTCATCCGGCAACGCCTTAGCGAAAAGGGCGTCATCCATATCTTCTGTGCTGGCACTGTCGATGGTGACAAAATCCAGCGCGGTCAGATCTTCACGAACCAGACCTTCATCGAGCATTTCGGTAGCGACGCCGTCTGGTGCTTCTTTTTCCAGATTATGGCGCGCAAGGGTAACCCACCACGGTACAAAGTGGTCGTCACCAAAAGTGATGTATTGTGTTAGTTCAGCATAGAAAGAACGATCGCCTTTCAGCGGATGACGGCGCATTTCGGCAACCGCCCAGTCGCCTTCTTTAAACTCGTGGTTCAGGCCACGGGCTGCGCGGCAAGGAATGGCGTCTTTTAAGAGTGGATGATCAGGAACGATGGCCAGACGGTCATTTTTGCCCTGAACTTTACCCACGAAACGAGTCAGAAACGGTTCAACCAGTTCTTCTGGCTCTGCGGATTCACGTTCTTTTTCACTGTGGATAACCGCGATAATTCGGTCGCCATGCATGACTTTTTTCATCTGCGGCGGCGGAATGAAATAACTTTTTTGCGCGTCGACTTCCAGGAAGCCAAAGCCTTTTTCTGTGGCTTTTACCACCCCTTCAGCGCGTGGCGTCTGGGAATGCAGTTGCTGTTTAAGCTGCGCTAGCAGCGGGTTGTCCTGAAACATAATTGTCTATTTTGGTGGCCATTAGAGCGGCTGACAGTTTTACGCGAATCTGTCTGACGCGGCAAGGTTAATATGTCTCACCCAACGCGATTTTTAAGCGATTTATCCAGCCACACAGCCCGCTCCATACCAGCAGATTAATAATCTGCGTTGATGATTTTTCGTGTTCGAGTAATGGGCTGAACTGGGCGGCGCTAAAGCGATCGGGTGCTCGGGTCAGCCATTGTATCGCCTGAACGGTAGCGCGCTCAACAGAATGACGGTCAGCCCATTGGTTAATTTCATTTTCGCCCTTGCGCAGAAGGGCGCTGATTTTTTTATATTCATTTGATGAATCCATACAGATGGCAAAACAAGCAGGACTGCCATTTATCCGCGCGCATAACAACGCCGCAAGCTGATTATCCGGCTGTGTATTGACCCGTGTGCTGTTTAGCAACTTTTCGAGAAGGGAAAGTGAAATAGGGTGGAGAGAGAGTGTTTCGGCCAGTTGGCAAAGTTCTGCAGTTGAACTTTTTGTGTGCTCTTCAGGTAGTTTTTCCACCTCATAGCTGCTTCGCCAGCGTATTGACTCATCAGCAAACAGTGACGCGTCGGCATAGTTTTGTATCTCCAGACCGGGTAACCAGCGTACCGGATGCCCGAGATAAGCCTGAAATGTCGCAATGGTCCGCGCCTGAAAGCCAATAAAACCAATGATTTGATTAATGATCACACAGTCCCAGACAGTAAGACCGACGTCATTCAGATGCTGGCGCGATCGGTTGTCGATAATAGAAGGCGAGCTAGCCAGTTGGCGGGCATATTGCGTGATTTGTGCTAACCGATGATTACTTTCCCTGGAGGAATCAGGCCCGGGGAGCGGCGTAAGTCGCGCCGAATAGTAGTTACATAACCGCTGGACGCCGCAAACCTGAGCAACCGTCAGGGCCGTCGACAAGCGTTCATAAGCGGTGAAGGTCTGTGAACGGCTCACGGTAAGCTGGTCAGGGAACAACTCCACTGCAAGAACGCGCGCAGGGACCAGCCATGAAAGGAAGGGGGCCAGCGTTTCTTCATCAAGGATCACGTCGAGCAGAAAGGGATCGCTGACCTTTGCGGCTTCCGGGACCAGAGGCAGAACGTCATATTCCGCAGTACTGGATTGCGTTTCATGATACCAGTGGCTTTTGCCGGTGATGTGGCGTTGTTCCATGGGCGCTCCTTGGTCGTAAAGGAAATCGTTATCCTGACGCAAGGCGGGAAGGGGAGAAAGACGGATCGGCGATAACAAATATCAGAAAGGTATAACAGAGATAACGGGCGGCAGAACGCCGCCCGTCTTGACCAACAGAACGATTATTTCAGTTCGAGTTCGTTCATTGCAGCGATGCTGAAACCGCCGTCAACGTGGACCACTTCACCGGAGATACCGGCAGAGAGATCGGAGCACAGGAATGCCGCAGAGTTACCCACATCTTCAATGGTAACGGTACGGCGAATCGGGGTAACGGCTTCGCAATGAGCCAGCATTTTGCGGAAGTCTTTGATACCGGAAGCCGCCAGAGTACGGATCGGACCCGCAGAGATGGCGTTAACACGCACACCTTCCGGACCCATCGCGTTCGCCATATAGCGCACGTTTGCTTCCAGAGACGCTTTTGCCAGACCCATAACGTTGTAGTTCGGGATAGCGCGCTCAGCGCCAAGGTAGGAAAGGGTCAGCAGGGCAGAACCCGGATTCAGCATGGAGCGGCAAGCTTTTGCCATTGCAACGAAGCTGTAGGAGCTGATGTCGTGAGCAATTTTGAAGCCTTCACGGGTAACGGCGTTAACATAGTCACCATCCAGCTGATCGCCAGGTGCAAAACCAATAGAGTGTACGAAACCGTCAAATTTCGGCCAAACTTTCGCCAGTTCAGCGAACATGGTGTCGATGCTGGCATCTTCGGCAACATCGCACTGCAGAACGATGTCAGAACCCAATTGAGCTGCAAATTCTTCTACGCGGCCTTTCAGTTTGTCGTTCTGGTAGGTGAATGCCAGTTCAGCTCCTTCGCGGTGCATCGCCTGAGCGATACCGTAGGCGATGGACAGTTTGCTGGCAACACCGGTTACCAGAATGCGCTTACCGGAAAGAAAACCCATAGCTTTAATCCTTATTGTTGATGCTTGTTGTGCCTGAAAATCAGGCGATTCGTCGTTTTAGTAAACAGTACGAACAGATAAACGGTTATTATAATCAACCTGGCTGTGGGTGGCTATAGTTGCGCTTTCTGTACCGGAGAGAAGCTGCGGTACAGAGCATTTTGCGTTATCTACTCTTGACGCCTGCAAGGGGTAGGTTGGGGGAATATCTTATAGAATCTGACTATGAAACTATTCGTATTAGCTCCGATAAGTTTGATGATGAAAACAGAACTGGCGACAACAAGTAGCAGCCTTTCTGATGAATTGACCCCAACTTAATATTGTCAACTATCTTCACATAATCTCCACAATCTCTTCATTATCAGAATATGCACCATGAATAAGATAAAAATACTTTCCATTACTTTGGAGAAACGTATAATCAGCAAAAATGAGAACGATCATTCTCACCAAGTGATAGGCCAGGAGACAGAAATGACCAGCAAGCTGGAGATACGCCACAAACAGCGTCAGGATGAAATCATTAACGCCGCCCGTCGGTGTTTTCGTCGCTGCGGGTTTCATGCCGCCAGTATGTCGCAAATTGCCAGCGAAGCTCAGCTTAGCGTGGGTCAGATATATCGTTACTTCGCCAACAAAGACGCCATTATTGAAGAGATGGTTCGCCGTATCATCGACTTTCGTATTGCCCAAATGGACATTGACGCGCGTACCGATCACTTCCCGGAAGTCCTTGCCTTGCGTAAATCCTTAAATGAGGACGACGACGCGCTGATGCTGGAAGTGGCTGCAGAAGCCACACGCAACCCGCGGGTTATGGCAATGCTTGAAGAAGCTGACGCCAGAATGTTCGCTAACGGTTGTGCACATATGAAAAGAATGCATCCCCATCTTAGCGACGAGCACATTCGTTGCTGCGTTGAAGTGTTTGCTACCATGATGGAAGGTACGGTTTATCGTCGTTTAACACCGCAAAAAAGCGATCCACAACATCTGCAGGAAATATATCAGGATATTGTTAGTATGTTGATAAATAAATAAGAACAGAATTAACCAATAGCGGGGGATATTAATCCCCCTTATTTCATTGCGAAATTCATTTCGCGATGCGGGTTCGTTATAACTGAATATCCCTGACATATCCTCATTAATTTTAATGAGGAGGGTATTTCTCACCCTGGAGAAAATAATGAAGTATATAGCAACATCTGTAGTGGCAATGCTGCTCTTATCTGGTTGTGATAATACGCAAAGTAACAATTCATCCCCGTCAGAAACAGAAGTCGGCGTTGTTACAGTCAAATCTCAACCGGTCTCGGTAGTCAGTGAATTAACCGGACGCATCAGTGCTGCGCTCAGTGCCGAAGTACGTCCGCAGGTTGGGGGAATTATCCAGAAACGCTTATTTAAGGAAGGTGATCTGGTCAAGGCTGGACAGCCGCTCTACCAGATTGATGCGGCCAGTTATCAGGCTGCATGGAATGAAGCTCGGGCAGCATTACAACAAGCACAGGCACTGGTAAAAGCCGATTGCCAGAAAGCGCAGCGTTATGCCCGACTGGTGAAAGAGAACGGTGTTTCACAACAGGATGCTGATGATGCTCAGTCTACCTGTGCACAAGATAAAGCCAGTGTAGAGGCGAAAAAAGCCGCACTGGAAACTGCGCGCATTAATCTTGACTGGACCACGGTAACCGCACCGATTTCAGGGCGCATTGGCATTTCGTCGGTAACCCCTGGCGCACTGGTGACCGCGTCGCAAGATACAGCGTTAACGACTATTCGTGGTCTGGATACAATGTATGTCGACCTCACTCGCTCCAGTGTCGATTTATTACGTCTGCGTAAACAGTCACTGGCGACCAACAGTGACACCATGAGCGTCTCACTTATTCTGGAAGATGGCACAACCTACAGCGAAAAAGGGCGTCTGGAACTCACCGAAGTCGCTGTAGATGAGTCTACCGGTTCGGTGACATTACGGGCGATTTTCCCCAATCCACAACAGCAGTTATTACCGGGAATGTTTGTTCGCGCTCGTGTCGATGAAGGCGTGATGGAAGACGCTATTCTCGCGCCGCAACAGGGCGTCACGCGCGATGCTAAAGGCAATGCAACTGCGCTGGTGGTGAATAAAGACAATAAAGTAGAGCAGCGAACGCTCGAAACGGGAGAAACGTATGGTGATAAATGGCTGGTGCTGAACGGCCTGCACAACGGCGACCGACTGATTGTTGAAGGTTCTGCCAAAGTCACTTCAGGGCAGACCGTCAAGGCTGTTGAAGTTCAGGCTAATGGAGGCAACGCCTGATGTTTTCGCGCTTTTTTGTTCGCCGCCCGGTCTTTGCCTGGGTTATCGCCATTTTGATTATGTTGGCGGGGATTCTGGCTATTCGCACATTGCCCGTCGCGCAATATCCTGACGTTGCGCCACCGACCATTAAAATTTCAGCCACTTATACTGGTGCTTCTGCCGAAACGCTGGAGAACAGCGTGACTCAGGTTATCGAGCAACAACTCACTGGGCTTGATAATTTACTCTATTTCAGCTCAACCAGCAGCTCTGATGGTTCGGTCAGTATTAATGTGACCTTTGAACAAGGTACCGATCCAGATACTGCACAGGTTCAGGTGCAGAATAAAATTCAGCAGGCGGAGTCGCGCCTACCCAGCGAAGTGCAGCAAACGGGTGTTACGGTGGAGAAATCACAAAGCAACTTTTTGCTGATTGCTGCCGTGTATGACACCACTGACAAAGCCTCCAGTTCGGATATCGCCGACTGGTTGGTTAGTAACGTTCAGGACCCGCTGGCGCGTGTTGAAGGTGTGGGGAGTCTGCAAGTCTTTGGCGCGGAATACGCTATGCGCATCTGGCTTGACCCGGCCAAACTGGCGTCTTACTCGCTAATGCCTTCAGACGTGCAAAGTGCTATTGAAGCGCAAAACGTGCAGGTTACTGCCGGGAAAATAGGGGCATTGCCTTCACCGAATACTCAGCAACTGACCGCAACGGTACGTGCGCAGTCTCGCTTGCAGACGGTGGATCAGTTCAAAAATATTATCGTGAAAAGCCAGTCAGACGGCGCAGTTGTTCGTATAAAAGATGTGGCTCGCGTTGAGATGGGCAGTGAAGATTATACCGCTATCGGCAAACTTAACGGTCACCCGTCTGCCGGGGTTGCTGTAATGCTTTCGCCCGGTGCGAATGCGCTGAATACGGCGACGCTGGTCAAGGATAAGATTGCCGAATTCCAGCGGAACATGCCGCAGGGATACGACATCGCATACCCGAAAGACAGCACTGAATTTATTAAAATCTCTGTAGAGGACGTAATTCAGACGCTGTTTGAAGCCATCGTATTGGTGGTTTGCGTGATGTATTTATTCCTGCAAAACCTGCGTGCCACACTGATTCCGGCGTTAGCTGTCCCCGTCGTTTTGCTGGGCACATTCGGCGTTCTTGCGTTGTTTGGCTATTCGATTAATACCCTGACGTTGTTTGCAATGGTGCTGGCGATCGGCTTGCTGGTGGACGATGCCATTGTGGTGGTGGAGAACGTCGAACGCATTATGCGTGACGAAGGGTTGCCCGCGCGTGAAGCCACGGAAAAATCAATGGGCGAGATTTCTGGCGCACTGGTTGCCATTGCGCTGGTGTTGTCAGCCGTATTCCTGCCTATGGCCTTCTTTGGGGGATCTACGGGGGTAATTTATCGTCAGTTTTCGATAACCATTATCTCCGCAATGCTGCTTTCCGTGGTAGTGGCATTGACCTTGACTCCCGCCCTGTGCGGTTCCGTCCTCCAGCATGTTCCGCCACATAAAAAAGGCTTTTTCGGCGCATTTAACCGCTTTTACCGCCGTACTGAAGATAAATATCAGCGAGGCGTAATTTATGTCCTGCGCCGTGCAGCCCGAACGATGGGGCTTTATGTCGTGCTGGGTGGTGGAATGGCCCTGATGATGTGGAAACTGCCGGGCAGTTTCTTACCCACTGAAGACCAGGGCGAAATCATGGTGCAGTACACGCTGCCGGCTGGGGCGACCGCTGCCCGTACAGCAGAAGTGAATCGCCAGATTGTTGACTGGTTCCTGATTAACGAGAAAGCAAATACCGATGTCATCTTTACCGTTGATGGTTTCAGTTTTAGCGGTAGCGGACAGAACACCGGGATGGCGTTTGTTTCGTTGAAAAACTGGTCTCAACGTAAAGGGGCAGAAAACACCGCCCAGGCTATCGCCCTACGGGCAACCAAAGAGCTGGGCACAATTCGTGATGCCACGGTATTTGCGATGACGCCGCCAGCCGTTGATGGGCTGGGGCAAAGCAATGGTTTTACGTTTGAATTGTTAGCTAACGGTGGAACCGATCGCGAAACACTACTGCAAATGCGTAATCAGTTGATAGAAAAAGCGAATCAAAGTCCGGAGTTACATTCTGTGCGTGCCAATGATTTGCCACAAATGCCGCAATTGCAGGTAGATATTGATAGTAATAAAGCGGTGTCATTAGGGTTGAGTTTGAATGATGTCACCGACACCCTGTCCAGTGCGTGGGGCGGTACTTATGTGAATGACTTTATTGACCGTGGTCGTGTGAAAAAAGTCTACATTCAGGGCGACAGTGAATTTCGTTCCGCGCCGTCAGACTTAGGTAAATGGTTTGTGCGCGGTAGCGATAACGCCATGACACCATTCTCTGCTTTTGCGACCACCCGCTGGCTGTATGGACCGGAAAGACTGGTGCGCTACAACGGCTCGGCAGCCTATGAAATTCAGGGCGAAAACGCGACTGGCTTTAGTTCCGGCGATGCAATGACAAAAATGGAGGAACTGGCAAACAGTCTTCCTGCGGGAACAACATGGGCCTGGAGTGGTTTGTCATTGCAGGAGAAACTGGCCAGCGGTCAGGCATTAAGTCTGTATGCAGTTTCTATTTTGGTGGTTTTCCTCTGCCTTGCAGCACTGTACGAAAGCTGGTCAGTCCCGTTCTCGGTCATTCTGGTGATCCCTCTGGGGCTTCTTGGCGCGGCGCTGGCGGCCTGGATGCGTGATTTAAACAACGACGTTTACTTCCAGGTAGCGCTATTAACTACTATCGGCTTGTCGTCGAAAAACGCCATTCTGATTGTGGAATTTGCTGAAGCGGCGGTTGCAGAGGGCTATTCCTTGAGTCGTGCGGCATTACGCGCGGCGCAGACTCGTTTACGCCCAATCATCATGACCTCGCTGGCGTTTATTGCGGGGGTAATGCCGCTGGCGATAGCAACCGGCGCAGGGGCGAACAGCCGCATCGCCATTGGTACGGGCATTATTGGCGGCACGCTGACCGCTACATTACTGGCCATTTTCTTCGTTCCTCTGTTTTTTGTACTGGTGAAACGTTTGTTTGCCGGTAAACCGCGCCGTCAGGAGTAAGTTATGTTGCGTCGTTCTCTTATTTTTCTGGTGTTGTTGAGTGCGGGATGTGTCTCGCTCGATCCTCACTACAGTACGCCTGAATCCCCAATCCCGGCGACCTTGCCGGGAGCACAGGGCCAGGGGAAGGCAATCAGCCATGACTGGCAGCAGGTGATCCACGATCCCCGATTGCAGCAGGTAGTAACCATTGCACTGAACAGTAACCGCGATGTGCAAAAAGCGATTGCTGATATTGACTCAGCACGGGCGCTCTATGGGCAAACTAATGCGTCGTTATTTCCGACGGTGAATGCGGCCTTAAGTTCGACTCGCAGTCGTTCGCTGGCGAATGGTACGGGAACAACTGCCGAGGCTGACGGCACGGTGTCCAGTTATACGTTAGATCTGTTTGGTCGTAATCAGAGTTTATCTCGGGCGGCGCGGGAAACCTGGCTTGCCAGTGAATTTACAGCCCAGAACACTCGTTTAACGCTGATTGCTGAAATCAGCACCGCCTGGCTGACACTGGCGGCTGATAACAGCAACCTGGCCCTGGCAAAAGAAACGATGGCCAGTGCAGAAAACTCATTGAAAATTATCCAGCGCCAGCAACAGGTTGGCACGGCGGCAGCGACAGATGTCAGTGAGGCGATGAGTGTTTATCAGCAAGCGCGCGCCAGCGTTGCCAGCTATCAGACACAAGTGATGCAGGATAAAAATGCGCTGAACTTACTGGCAGGTACAACGCTTGCGGAAAATCTGCTACCGGGAACACTGGAAAGCCTGCCGGAACAAATGATAAGTCTGGTTCCTGCGGGAGTATCATCTGATGTTCTGCTGCGTCGCCCGGATATCCAGGAAGCGGAACATAATTTGAAGAGCGCCAATGCAGATATTGGCGCGGCGCGGGCTAACTTTTTCCCGACGATTTCGCTGACTGCCAGTGCCGGTGTTGGCAGTGACGCATTGTCGTCGTTGTTCAGCCACGGAATGCAGATCTGGTCATTTGCGCCATCGGTCACATTACCGCTGTTCACTGGCGGAAGTAATCTGGCGCAGCTTCGTTACGCAGAAGCACAAAAGCGTGGGCTCATTGCCACCTATGAAAAAACCGTTCAGACCGCATTTAAAGATGTCGCTAACGGACTGGCGCGGCGGACCACGCTTGAAGAGCAACTGGATGCACAACGCCAGTATGTTAAAGCTGAGCAACAAACGGTCGATGTTGGCTTGCGTCGCTATCAGGCGGGTGTTGGTGATTACCTGACCGTGTTGACGGCGCAGCGCAGCTTGTGGATCGCACAGCAGGAGCTGCTGGCACTGCAACTGACTGATTTTACAAACCGAATCACGCTCTGGCAGTCGCTGGGCGGCGGCATGTCATCACTCAAGTAAGGAATAATATGGCTAGAGTCTCTCTTTCATGGGCATTGATTCTTGGTCTTTTAGCCGGTATAGGCCCGATGTGTACCGATCTTTATTTGCCGGCTTTGCCGGAGATGTCTGAGCAACTGGCGGCAACCACGACCATAACGCAATTAACCCTGACCGCATCACTGATCGGTCTTGGCGTCGGACAACTGTTATTTGGCCCTCTGAGCGACAAAATAGGGCGTAAACGTCCGTTAATCTTGTCGTTGCTATTGTTTATTGTTTCTTCCATTTTGTGCGCGACAACGAACAATATTTACTGGCTGGTGGTCTGGCGTTTTATTCAAGGGATCGCGGGGGCGGGTGGTTCGGTGCTCTCTCGTTCTATTGCTCGTGACAAATATCAGGGAGTAACGTTGACCCAGTTTTTTGCGCTGTTAATGACGGTGAATGGCCTGGCACCGGTGTTGTCGCCAGTGCTGGGCGGGTACATTGTTAGCACTTTTGACTGGCGCACTTTATTCTGGGTAATGGCTGAAATTAGCACCGTATTGTTGCTGGGCTGCGTGTTATTTATTAATGAGACCTTGCCAGAAAATAAAAGGGGCTCATCATTGCTATTAACCGGACGAAGCGTGGTGCAGAACCGCCGTTTTATGCGCTTTTGCCTGATTCAAAGTTTTATGCTGGCAGGCTTGTTTGCATATATCGGCTCTTCGTCGTTCGTGTTGCAGAAGGAATTTGGCTTTAGTCCAATGCAATTTAGCCTGGTGTTTGGCCTTAACGGCATCGGACTTATCATTGCTTCATGGATCTTTTCGCGCCTGGCTCGACGGATTAACGCGATGACATTGTTGCGAGGTGGCCTGATAGCGGCAATTTTGTGTGCATTGCTCACGGTCTTATGCGCATGGATACAATTGCCCATTCCGGCACTGGTGGCATTATTTTTCACCATCGCATTTTGTAGCGGCATCGGCACTGTTGGCGGGGCAGAGGCTATGAGTGCAGTAGGGACGCAGGAATCTGGAACGGCGTCTGCGTTGATGGGGATGAGCATGTTTGTCTTCGGCGGTATAGCCGCGCCATTGTCGGGAATTGGCGGAGAAACACTGTTAAAAATGAGTCTGGCAATTACGGTGTGTTATACGCTGGCATTGCTGGTTGCTCTCACCAGAATCGACAATCAAAAGTAATGAACACCTCATCCTGAGGGGGGCCCCTGTCAGGATGAGGTGCAAAACACTAACGGTCCTTACGCCACGCATCCGCCGTCAATGCCTCGCCAAAATGACCGGCGATCAGCCGTTTGGTGAGTTCATGCAGCGGCGATGCCAGCACATCGGCGGTGCTGCCTCGCTCGACAACCTCGCCCTGATGCATCACCAGCACCTGGTCGCTAATGTGCTTCATCATTCCGATATGCTGGGTAACATAAATATACGAAATGCCCTGTTTTTCCTGTAACTCAAGCATCAGATTAATCAACTGCGAACGCATCGACATATCCAGTGAGGCGAGGGCTTCATCGGCAATAATGACTTTTGGGCGCAATATCAGCGCGCGCGCCAGCCCCAGACGCTGTTTTTGCCCGGGTGCCAACATATGCGGATAGTAACTGACGTGATCCGGTAGCAGCCCAACCATACGCATCGTTTCAATAATCTGTTTGCGACGCTGTTCCGGTTCCAGGTCGGTGTTCAGACGCAGTGGAAAATCCAGGATTTGCGAGATACGTTGACGGGGATTCAACGATGTCGAAGGATCCTGAAAAATCATGCGAATACGCTGACTACGGAAGGAATAATCGCCAAAATGCAGCGGATGATCGTCAATTAATAACTCGCCGCTGGTAGGTTCTATCATTCCCGCCAGCATTTTTGCCAGCGTGGATTTACCCGAACCATTCTCGCCAATAATCGCCAGTGTCTGGCCTTCACGTAGCGTAAAGCTCAAGGGTTTTACCGCTTCTACGGTCTGACGACGAAACCAACCGGTCCGGTAGCGGAACGTTTTACTTAAATTACGCACTTCAAGCAGCGTTTCGATCATCTCATTCTTTCTCCATGTTCAGCGGGAAATGACAGGCATAGAGATGATTTTTCGCCCCCGTCAAACGTGGCGTCACAATGCATTCTCGTTGTGCATACGGGCAACGCGGCCCCAGACGACACCCAATCGGTAACTGTTCCAGCAGTGGGATAGCGCCGGGCAGCGTATTGAGGCGACTTTTATGCGGCATCGCGCTGCCGAAGTCTGGTATCGCGCGGATCAGCGCCTGGGTATAAGGATGATGTGGCATTGTCACCAACTCCTTACTTGGCGCGGTTTCCACCGTTTGACCGCAGTAAAGCACGTTAATTTTATCCGCCCATTGGCTAAGCATTTGTAAGTCATGGCTGATAAGCAAAATAGTGGTATTGCTGTTTTGGTTGAGACGCGTCAGGAGGCGAAAGATTTGCGCCTGGGTTGTTGGCTCCATTGAGTTTGTCGGTTCGTCAGCAATCAGCAGACGCGGTTGATTCGCCAGTGCAATGGCTATCATCACTTTCTGACATTCACCTTCGGTCAACTCATAGGGAAAACTGCGCATCGCATCTTTGTGATCTTTAATCCCCACGCGGTGCAGCAGTTCAATGGCACGGCGTTTGCGCCAGCCAAAACGCTGCCACCAACGGCCTTTATAGGTCCAGGCTGGGATGTTTTGCATCAACTGGCGACCCACACGTTCTGAAGGATCAAGACACGACTGCGGTTCCTGGAAAATCATCGACACGTTGTGACCTACCAGCTTGCGCCGTTCGCGTGCGGAGAGACGCAGCAAATCGATATCATCAAAACGCATACGGTCAGCAGTAACACGCCAGTTATCTTTATTCACCCCACAAATCGCTTTCGCAATCAAACTTTTGCCGGAACCTGATTCGCCAACAAGACCGCGGATTTCACCTTCGGTTAAGGTCATACTTACGCGGTCGACGGCTTTAACCCACTCATCACCGGTTTTAAATTCAATGGTCAGGTTACGAATATCGAGTAATGGCATTATTCCACCCCCGCAATAATTGCACGACGGACACCGTCGCCAAGGAGGTTAACCAACAGCACGCTAATCATAATTGCCGCACCTGGCAGCATGACAGTCCACGGGGCGACATAAATCAGTTCCAGCGCATCACCGAGCATCGCTCCCCATTCAGGCGAGGGGAGTTGTGCGCCGAGATCGAGAAAGCCCAGCGCGGCGATATCGAGAATTGCCATCGACAGTGCGCGGGTGATCTCGGTGACCAGCCCAGCGGTGATGTTTGGCATCACAGCAAACCAGAGAATATTCAGCGTTGATGCGCCATCCAGACGGGCGGCGATAACGTACTCTTTTTCCAGTTCGTCATGCACCATGCTGTAAATCGAACGTACCATACGAGGCAGCAGCGCCAGCCAGACGGCAAACATGGCGTGAGACAAACTCGGTCCGGCAAACGCTACAACGATAATTGCCAGCAGCAGCGAAGGGATCGCCAGTAAGGTATCCAGAATATGGTTAAGCACCGCTGAGCGTAGGCCGTGGGTCGCCCCGGCGAAGGTGCCCAGTATCAGGCCGCAGATCGTCGCGGCAAGCGTCACCACAAATGCGCCGCCTACGGTTGGCGCAGCTCCGCTCAGTAAACGGCTTAAAACATCGCGTCCGAGGTCGTCAGTCCCAAGGAAGAAAGAAACTTCGCCATAGCGCGACCATGACGGCGGCAATAATTGATAACCGAGAAATTGCTGATCGATGCCGTAAGGCGCAAACCAGCCGCCAAAAATACACAGTACAGCCAGCCCCGCGCAGCCGTACAGGCCGACCATCGCAGAGGCGTCACTATAAAATTTGCGCCAGGCGGTACGCAGCGTGCCCGGCGGGCGCTTTTCGCTGTATACGCTATCGTAAGGCATACCATTCCTTATGTTTCAGAGGGTTAGCCATGGCACCCAAAATATCAGAAATCACGTTAACAATAATGACCAGTGAGCCACACACCATCACTCCGGCGGAAATGGCTGCGTAATCCTGCTGGCGAATGGCGTTAATTAACCAGCGCCCTAAACCCGGCCAGCTAAAAACCATTTCGGTGATCATCGCCAGCGTCAGCATGGTAGAAAACTGTAAGCCCAGGCGAGGAATAACCGGAGGTAACGCGTTATGCAGAACGTGGCGACGCAAAATAGTAAAGCGCGACAAACCGCGGGTCGCCGCTGCTTTAACATAGTTCTGGTCATACACTTCGATAGTGCTAATACGCATCAGTCGGATCACTTCAGTTGTTGGCGCAACCGACAGGGTGATCACGGGCAATATCATATGGCGGATTGCGCTCATGACCATTTCATCCCGCCATGGTGAGTCCGAAAGCCAGGCATCAATCAACGCAAAACCGGTAATCGGTTTCACTTCGTAGAGCAGATCGAAACGCCCTGAAACGGGCAACCAACCTAGCGTGAGTGAACAAAACAGCGTCAACAGAAGCGCCAGCCAGAACACCGGGATTGAAAAGCCCAGTAAGGCGATGGCGTTGATCAAGTTATCCTGCCACTTATGGCGCGTAATCCCGGCAATCATCCCCACGGGGATGCCAACAATCAGCGCAAAACCGAAGGCGAGGATGCACAGTTCCATCGTCGCCGGGAAGACCTCTTTTAACTGTTCGGCAATCGGTTGACCGTTAATGCTGGAAACACCAAAATCCCAGTGGATCAGGCCATTAAACCAGAACACCCAGGCATTCCACAGTGACGCGCCTTGTAACGGCGCGTGTGGAGTGAAATAGCTCAAGCTGAAGCCAACGAAGGTCAGCAGGAACAAGGTGACAATCAATAACAAAATGCGGCGTAAGGTGAAGATAATCATGGTTTTTTCACCTCATCCTGTTTCTCGCGATACACCCCAGCAAAGGAGGCGTTACCAAACGGGCTAAGTACCAGACCTTTGATATCGTACCGATAGGCCTGCAAACGCAATGACGACGCCAGCGGCAAAATGGGTAATTCCTGCGCCAGAATACTCTGCGCTTCGTCATAGGCTTCAATACGCGCCGCCAGCTGCTGCGAGGAGAGCGCCTTACGCAACACGCTGTCGAATTTCGGATCGCACCAGTGGGCGAGGTTGGTCTGCGAATGAATTGCCGCGCAGCTCAGTAACGGACGGAAGAAACTGTCCGGGTCGTTACTGTCAGTCGCCCAACCGGATAACGTCAGATCATGGCTCATATCCATCAACCGCGCCTCCTGAAAGCGACCTTCTACCGGCACAATCACCACTTTTACGCCAACCTGTGCCATATCCGCCTGAATCAATTCGGCAGTTTTCAGTGGACTGGGGTTCCACGCCTGCGAACGTGTTGGTACCCACAGTTTCAGCGTTAAGTTTTCCAGCCCCAACGCCTTCAACTGTTCGCGCGATTTCGCCGGATTATATTCAGTAATTTTAGCCTCGTTGTCATAGGCCCACGAGGCGCGCGGTAAAATAGAGGCTGCCGTTTCAGCCGTACCATAATAGATGGATTGCATCAGACGCTGGTTATTAATCGCCAGTGCCAGCGCATGGCGGACAGCGGGATTATTTAGCGGCGGTTTGGCGGTGTTGAATGCCAGATAGGCGACGTTCATCCCAGGACGCAGCGTTAAACGCAAGCGTGGGTCGTCACGCAAAATGGATAGCTGACTGGCAGCAGGCCAGGCCAGAACGTCGCACTCCCCGGTCAGGAGTTTCGACAGACGTCCGGTACCGCCAGAGCCTAAATCCACCACCACTTGTGGCATCAACGGCTTACCACGCCAGAAATCATCATGACGTTGTAAGCGAATATATTGCCCGGCGCGGTATTCCGACAACTGATACGGTCCAGTGCCGACCGGCTGACGGTCGAGTTGTTCCTGACGATCTTCTTTCTCTAACTTCCGGGCATATTCTGCCGACATGACCGATGCATAATGGGTCGCCAGGTGCCACAAAAAAGAAGCATCCGGCTGGGCGAGTCGGAACTCAACCGTATGATTATCCAGTTTGCGGACGCTTTTCACGTTATCGGCAAATTGCAGGCTGTCGAAGTAGGGGAAGTTGCTGCCGTTGACGTTATGCCACGGGTTGTTGCGGTCAAAAATTCGCTGGAAGGTAAACACCACATCGTCGGCATTCATTTTACGAGTGGGAGTAAACCAGTCGGTTTTTTGAAACGGAACATCGCGACGCAGGTGGAAGCGATAGGTCGCGCCGTTGTCGAGAACTTCCCAGCTTTCGGCAAGTTCCGGCATCAGGCGATAGGTATAGGGATCGACATCCAGCAGTCGATCATAAAACTGGGCGGCAAGGGTATCGACAATTAACCCACTGCTCGCTTTGGATGGGTTAAAGGTGTTGACTTGCCCGCTGACGCAATAGACAAAACCGCTATCGCGGATATCAGCATGCGGGGGGGATTCAGGCGCGGCGATTGCCTGACCACTCACAAGTCCAGCAATCACCAAAAGAGACGATAATACCTGGCGCATAATATTAATGGATTTTATGTAAAGAGGCTATCTTACTAATATTTAATGACATTTGCCATTACCGTTTGTGTTCAGGGGTCGTAATGAGGGCCGTGTGGTTGGTCGTTGAACAGGTGACGTCGCCATCTGTTCAACATTCGTACCCGTGATTTCTCTATAACTATAACTCACAGAACAACTTAGCGAGGAGCAGAGCGGTACGATCGTGAGAAACCCATTAAAGCACGCTGCAGTGCGCGTCATTGTTAGCCGGCTGCGGCGTGAACGCTTTATCCGGGCAACGATACTGACCGAGCGTCTGCAATGAAATAATTACTCATTACCCCATTGATTCAAAAACTCTGCGATCTCATCAATGCGTACGGGATTAATCCCCGCTTCAGCAGCCATTTCATGTTGGGCTTCTTCGCTGATCTCTTCATTGTTCATCAAACGGGTGAGCAGTAACTGGAAGTAGAGGGCCAGCGGTGTGCGTTCAGCGTCTGCGACAGGCTCTGCGCATTCGGTCGCGTACTCATCGGCAATATCAAAATATTTTAGCGGGATATCGTGGTTCATTATTTCCCCCTGGGGTTAATGCGCTAAGCATAAGGGCGGATGATAGCACTCGTGATCCGGGTCATACATCTTTTTATAGTTAATGGCGCGGTGCATTACCCTCAGGCAGGATAATGCGCCGCGCATCCGACTATTACGTTTCGCTCACCGGCGCTCTGTCACCATCATACAACGGCACTTTGCGATAGCGGCGGATCAGATACCACAAATATGCGCCGCCTAACGAAGCCCATACCAGACCGAGTGTCAGTGACGTTGACTCGAGATTAACCCACAGCACACCCACCGTCAGCGCGCCAACCAGCGGCATCAGCAAATAGTGGAAGTGATCCTTCCAGCTTTTATTCATTCCTTTACGCCGCCAGAAATGATTAAACACCGACAGATTTACGAAGGTAAATGCCACCAGAGCACCGAAGTTAATCAATGCTGTCGCGGTGACTAAATCAAAGAACAGCGCTGACAACGCGACAATCCCGACCATAATGACGTTCAGTGCCGGAGTCCGCCATTTCGGGTGCACATAGCCAAACACGCGCTCCGGAAACACATTGTCACGCCCCATCACATACAGCAGACGCGACACGCTGGCGTGCGACGCCAGGCCAGACGCTAACGTGTTCACAAACGTGGTACAGAGGAAAATCGACTGGAAGAGCTTGCCGCCGACGTATAGCGCAATTTCAGGCAGTGCGGCGTCCGGGTCTTTAAAGCGGCTGATATCGGGAAAGAACAGCTGCATAAAGAACGACGCAGCGATAAAGATAACGCCGCCGTATACCGCCGTCAGGAAGATGGCTTTCGGGATCACGCGTGCGGCGTCCGGCGTCTCTTCCGAAAGCGTGGTCACCGCATCGAAACCGAGGAAGGAGAAACAGACAATCGTCGCCCCGGTAATAATCGGGATCAGGTGCGCGTTCTCGCTGATAAACGGCTGAAGTGACCAGACGGTGCCAACGCCTTCTCCTTTATGCAGTCCCTGAACCACCAGGAAGATAAACACCACCATGATGGAGATTTGCACCAGTACAAACAGGGTATTGAAGTTAGCGACCAGGTTGACGCTCTTCAGATTCGCGGCGGTTAAAATGGCGACGAAGGTTACCACCCACACCCACGGCGGCACTTCCGGGAAGAGGGCGGAGAGATAGATTTTCGCCAACAAAACGTTGATCATTGGCAAAAAGAGATAATCCAGCAGTGATGACCAGCCGACCATAAATCCGACGTGCGGGTTAATCGACTTTTGCGCGTAGGTATAGGCCGAACCGGCCTCCGGAAACTGGCGAACCAGTTTGCCGTAGCTGATAGCGGTAAACAGCACGCCCGCCAGCGCCAGCAAATAGGACGCCGGAACGTGACCGTCGCTAATGCCGGAGACAATACCAAAAGTATCAAATACGGTCATCGGCGTGAGATAGGCCAGACCCATCATCACCACCTGCCACAATTTCAGTGATTTTCGCAGACGGGTTTTGCCAGATTGCGCAGCAATAGTCAGTGGTGAATTAATAGCCATAGTTGCTGCCTCCCCTGCGTAATAAGGTTTGCGGTCGTGTCGACCTGAAATCAAACCTGTTTAGCAAGGGAAGCAAAGGGGGCGGAGTCCAGTCAGTCGCAGGAGGGGCGCATACGCAGCCTCCCTCGCCATGCGGGGATTTAATCATCGGCATCATCTCATTTCCTCGTCACAGTCTTAATCGTTAACGGAAGCCCGTTGCCGCCTGCGCTCCATAACGCGACATCCGGGAAATGTCTGGATTACCAGCAAATGTCAGGCCTGGCTCCGCTCAGGCCGATGAAACAACCCCGCAAGGGGTATTACGCGTTTTTCAACATCCACTCAATTTCTGTTTCTGTGATGAGGCGCTCAAACTGCAACAGCTCATCATTTTTACAGGCGTGATAGACATGGCAGAAGCGTTCGCCTAAATAGCGGCGCAGGTGATCATTCTCGATAAACTCACCCAGGGCATCGCTCTGGCGAATCGGGAAGGGTAAGCCTTCCTGTTCCAGCCCGTTGCCTTCGACTTCTTCCTGTAATGGCAGTTCGTTATCAAGGCCATGCAAAATACCGGCAAAAATCGCCGCCATCACCAGATACGGGTTGGCATCGGCACCCGCCACGCGATATTCCACGCGGTGATTATGGCGATCGCCGCAGGGAATACGCAGGGCGACGGTGCGGTTGTTATGGCCCCACGACGCCTGCGTCGGCACATACATTCCCGGCTGGAAGCGGCGATACGAGTTCACGTTTGGTGCCAGCAACGCCATTGATGACGGCATCAGGTCAATCATCCCGGCGAGCATCTTTTTCAGCAGCGGCGAATCTTCGCCTTCCGCGTCAGAAAGCACGTTCTCGCCACGGTTATTTTGCATACTGATATGGATATGCATCCCGCTGCCCGCGTGCTCTTCATACGGCTTCGCCATAAAAGTGGCGTGCATCTTATGCTTTTCTGCCATCAGACGCACCAGGCGTTTTAGTGCCAGCGCATCATCGCAAGCTTCCAGCACGTTATCGGTATGGTAAAGATTGATTTCAAACTGACCTGGCGAGGCCTCGGCGACCGCGCCATCTGCCGGAATCAGCTGTAACTGCGCCAGCTCATCAATATCATTGAGCACGTCGGCGAAGTGGTTGAGATTATCAACGGAGTAAACCTGGCTTTGTGTATTGCGGTCATCGGTGCCGGGCGCGCAGGGCGGTTGCAGATACCCTTCAGCGTCGCGCTGGCGATCCAGTAAATAGAACTCCAGCTCTACCGCTACGACCGGGAACAATCCGCGCTGGCGCAGCTGCTGCCACAGGCGGTTAAGAACGTTCCGCGGCTCAACGTCAAAGGGAGCGCCATCTTCATCGACCATGGTCAGGAGCATCTGACCTATAAACTCTGGATCGGCGGCAGAAGGGGTTAAGGAACCGAGAACAGGAACACAGGTACGATCCGGCTCGCCCATTTCCTGACCCAGGCCCGCTTCTTCTACTACATTACCCAGAATATCCATTGCAAATACCGAGGCCGGGAAATAACACCCTTTCTCGAGCTTCTTAAGGCTTGAAACAGGAATACGTTTTCCACGGAAGCAACCATTCAAATCGGTAAGTAAAACATCAACATATTGTGTATTCGGGTAGCGCTCCAGGTAGCGTTTCACTTCCTGCGTAAAGGCGCTACCCCGCCTCTCTTCTGACTGCTGAACAAAGTTCTCTACTTCAACGATATTGGTTTCCATGATTCTTCGCCTTTGGTTTGTTTTCCGCTCGTTATCAAAGCGTAAAATATAATGACCACCATTCGAATCTGTATGCAAACTAAATGTTTGTCAAATGTTAAATTGAGTTTGCAAAAATGAAAACCCACTGCTAGATTGAAAAAATATTGAACATAAAGGTCATTTAAAGCGCAGTAATGGCGATAATTTAGTCCACTTTGTGAGATTGAGTATGGAAAATATAATGAACAATCCGGTTATCGGTGTCGTAATGTGCAGGAACAGGCTTAAGGGTCATGCGACCCAGACTCTGCAAGAAAAGTACCTGAATGCCATCATCCACGCAGGCGGCTTGCCAATTGCGCTGCCACATGCGCTGGCGGAACCGTCATTACTTGAACAACTTTTGCCGAAACTCGATGGTATTTATCTTCCTGGTAGTCCCAGCAATGTGCAGCCGCACCTATATGGTGAAAACGGCGATGAGCCTGACGCCGATCCCGGGCGTGATCTTCTGAGCATGGCGTTAATTAATGCCGCACTCGAAAGGCGCATCCCCATTTTCGCCATCTGCCGGGGTTTACAGGAACTGGTGGTGGCAACCGGTGGTTCGTTGCATCGCAAGCTGTGCGAACAGCCTGAATTGCTGGAACATCGGGAAGATCCCGAACTGCCGGTGGAGCAGCAATATGCGCCGTCGCATGAAGTTCTGGTTGAAGAGGGGGGATTACTGTCTGCGTTGTTACCTGAATGTAGCAACTTTTGGGTAAACTCTCTGCATGGACAAGGGGCGAAGGTCGTTAGCCCACGGTTGCGTGTTGAAGCTCGCTCGCCGGATGGCTTAGTTGAGGCGGTTAGCGTCATCAATCATCCTTTTGCGCTGGGCGTACAGTGGCACCCGGAATGGAACAGTAGCGAGTACGCGCTTTCGCGTATATTGTTCGAGGGCTTTATCACCGCTTGTCAGCACCATATCGCTGAAAAACAGCGACTCTGACCACTACAGTTTAAGGAAATGCAAATATGAGTGATGAGGGACTGGCGCCAGGAAAACGCTTGTCGGAAATCCGCCAGCAGCAGGGGCTTTCACAACGTCGTGCCGCCGAACTCTCCGGGCTGACTCACAGTGCTATCAGTACGATAGAACAAGATAAAGTCAGCCCTGCCATCAGTACGCTGCAAAAGCTGCTGAAGGTGTATGGTCTGTCACTCTCGGAATTCTTTTCCGAGCCGGAAAAACCTGATGAGCCGCAGGTCGTCATTAATCAGGACGACTTAATTGAGATGGGCAGTCAGGGTGTGTCAATGAAGCTGGTTCATAACGGTAACCCGAATCGCACGCTGGCGATGATCTTTGAAACTTACCAGCCGGGCACAACCACTGGGGAAAGAATTAAGCATCAGGGTGAGGAAATAGGCACTGTACTGGAAGGTGAAATTGTTCTGACGATTAATGGTCAGGATTACCACCTCGTCGCGGGGCAAAGTTATGCCATTAATACCGGCATCCCGCACAGTTTCAGTAATACGTCGGCAGGTATTTGCCGAATTATCAGCGCCCATACGCCCACCACGTTTTAATCTTTTTGTTCTGTAAGCCGGGTAAGCGCAATGCGCCCGGCAATCTATAAAGAATGTCGCCAGAAATAAACGGGCATACGGCCCGGGGATCTCTGCGCCCTGACGTTCACAAACTGCATATATCTGATAGACGTGAAACAGGAGTCATAATGAATTTTCATCATCTGGCTTACTGGCAGGATAAAGCGTTAAGTCTCGCCATTGAAACCCGCTTATTTATTAACGGTGAATATACTGCTGCGGCGGAAAATGAAACTTTTGAAACCGTTGATCCGGTCACCCAGGCACCGCTGGCGAATATTGCCCGCGGCAAGAGCGTCGATATTGACCGTGCGGTGAGCGCAGCACGCGGCGTGTTTGAACGTGGCGACTGGTCACTCTCTTCTCCGGCTAAGCGTAAAGCGGTGCTGAATAAACTCGCCGATTTAATGGAAGCTAACGCTGAAGAACTGGCGCTGCTGGAAACGCTCGACACCGGCAAACCGATTTGTCACAGCCTGCGTGATGATATTCCCGGCGCGGCACGCGCCATTCGCTGGTACGCCGAAGCGATCGACAAAGTGTATGGCGAAGTGGCGACCACCAGTAGCCATGAGCTGGCGATGATCGTGCGTGAACCGGTCGGCGTGATTGCCGCCATCGTGCCGTGGAACTTCCCGCTGCTGCTGACTTGCTGGAAACTCGGCCCGGCGCTGGCGGCGGGAAACAGCGTGATTCTGAAACCGTCTGAAAAATCACCGCTCAGTGCGATTCGTCTCGCCGGGCTGGCTAAAGAGGCAGGCTTGCCGGATGGTGTGTTGAACGTGGTGACGGGTTTTGGTCATGAAGCGGGGCAGGCGCTGTCGCGTCATAACGATATCGATGCCATCGCCTTTACTGGCTCAACCCGCACCGGGAAACAGCTGCTGAAAGATGCAGGCGACAGCAACATGAAACGCGTCTGGCTGGAAGCGGGCGGCAAAAGCGCCAACATCGTTTTCGCCGACTGCCCGGATTTGCAACAGTCGGCAAGCGCCACCGCCGCAGGCATTTTCTACAACCAGGGCCAGGTGTGTATCGCCGGAACGCGTTTGTTGCTAGAAGAGAGCATCGCCGATGAATTCTTAGCCCTGTTAAAACAGCAGGCGCAAAACTGGCAGCCGGGCCATCCACTTGATCCCGCAACCACCATGGGCACCTTAATCGACTGCGCCCACGCCGACTCGGTCCATAGCTTTATTCGGGAAGGCGAAAGCAAAGGGCAACTGCTGCTGGATGGCCGTAACGCCGAGCTGGCTGCCGCCATCGGCCCGACCATCTTTGTGGAGGTAGACCCGAATGCGTCCTTAAGCCGCGAAGAGATTTTCGGTCCGGTGCTGGTGGTCACGCGTTTCACATCAGAAGAACAGGCGCTACAGCTTGCCAACGACAGCCAGTACGGCCTCGGCGCGGCAGTATGGACGCGCGACCTCTCCCGCGCGCACCGCATGAGTCGCCGCCTGAAAGCCGGCTCCGTCTTCGTCAATAACTACAACGACGGCGATATGACCGTGCCGTTTGGCGGCTATAAGCAGAGCGGCAACGGTCGCGACAAATCCCTGCACGCCCTTGAAAAATTCACCGAACTGAAAACTATCTGGATAAGCCTGGAGGCCTGAAATGACCGAACATACCAGCAGTTACTACTCCGCCAGTGCGAATAAATACGCGCCATTCGACACGCTGAATGAGTCGATTTCCTGCGACGTTTGCGTGGTCGGTGGCGGCTATACCGGACTTTCCTCCGCGCTGCATCTGGCGGAAGCGGGCTTTGATGTAGTGGTTCTCGAAGCCTCACGCATCGGCTTCGGCGCAAGCGGACGCAATGGCGGGCAGCTTGTGAACTCCTACAGCCGCGACATCGACGTGATCGAAAAAAGCTACGGCATGGACACCGCCCGTATGCTCGGCAGCATGATGTTTGAAGGCGGAGAGATCATCCGCGAACGTATCAAACGTTATCAGATTGACTGCGACTACCGCCCCGGCGGCCTGTTTGTGGCGATGAATGATAAACAGCTCGCCACACTCGAAGAGCAGAAAGAGAACTGGGAACGCTACGGCAATAAACAGCTGGAGCTGCTGGACGCCAACGCTATTCGCCGCGAGGTCGCCAGCGATCGCTACACTGGTGCGCTTCTGGATCACAGCGGTGGGCATATTCACCCGCTAAACCTCGCCATTGGTGAAGCCGATGCCATCCGCCTGAACGGAGGGCGCGTGTATGAGCTTTCCGCCGTGACGCAGATCCAGCACACCACGCCAGCCGTGGTGCGGACTGCCAATGGTCAGGTGACGGCGAAGTATGTGATTGTCGCCGGGAATGCGTATCTGGGCGATAAAGTAGAGCCGGAACTAGCGAAACGCAGCATGCCGTGCGGCACGCAGGTGATCACCACCGAGCGGCTGTCGGAAGATTTAGCCCGTTCGCTGATCCCGAAAAACTACTGCGTGGAAGACTGTAACTATCTGCTTGATTACTACCGTCTTACCGCCGATAACCGCCTGTTGTACGGCGGCGGCGTGGTCTACGGCGCGCGAGACCCGGATGACGTTGAGCGTCTTGTGGTGCCGAAACTGCTGAAAACCTTCCCGCAGCTGAAGGGCGTCAAAATCGACTATCGCTGGACGGGCAACTTCCTGCTGACCCTTTCACGGATGCCGCAGTTCGGTCGCCTCGATACCAACATCTATTACATGCAGGGCTACAGCGGCCACGGCGTCACCTGTACCCACCTCGCCGGGCGTTTGATTGCTGAACTGCTGCGCGGTGACGCCGAGCGTTTCGACGCCTTCGCCAATCTGCCGCATTACCCGTTCCCCGGCGGGCGCACGCTGCGCGTTCCGTTTACCGCGATGGGCGCGGCTTATTACAGCCTGCGCGATCGTCTGGGCGTTTAATTTCCGATTAACAGTGAAGAGTCAAAAGGTGTGAAACATGAGCAACAATGAATTCCATCAGCGTCGTCTTTCTGCTACCCCACGCGGGGTTGGCGTGATGTGTAACTTCTTCGCCCAGTCGGCAGAAAACGCTACGCTGAAGGACGTAGAGGGCAACGAATACATCGATTTCGCCGCAGGCATTGCGGTGCTGAATACCGGGCATCGCCACCCTGATCTGGTCGCGGCGGTGGAGCAGCAATTGCAACAGTTTACCCACACGGCGTATCAGATTGTGCCGTACGAAAGCTACGTCACCCTGGCGGAGAAAATCAACGCCCTTGCCCCGGTGAGCGGGCAGGCTAAAACTGCGTTCTTCACCACCGGTGCGGAAGCGGTGGAGAACGCGGTGAAAATCGCCCGCGCCCATACCGGACGCCCTGGCGTGATTGCGTTTAGCGGCGGCTTCCACGGTCGTACATATATGACCATGGCGCTGACCGGAAAGGTCGCGCCGTACAAAATCGG
This sequence comes from Escherichia sp. WS547, assembly GCF_046486065.1. NCBI lineage: Bacteria > Pseudomonadati > Pseudomonadota > Gammaproteobacteria > Enterobacterales > Enterobacteriaceae > Escherichia > Escherichia sp. WS547. The sequence continues at coordinate 42,813 of NZ_JBJQMA010000019.1, forward strand.
CTTCGGCCCGTTCCCCGGTTCGGTATATCACGTACCTTATCCGTCAGATTTACATGGCGTTTCAACGCAGGACTCTCTCGACGCCATCGAACGCTTGTTTAAATCGGACATTGAAGCGAAGCAGGTGGCGGCAATTATTTTCGAACCGGTGCAGGGCGAAGGCGGTTTCAACGTTGCACCAAAAGAGCTGGTTGCCGCCATTCGCCGCCTGTGCGACGAGCACGGCATTGTGATGATTGCCGATGAAGTGCAAAGCGGCTTTGCGCGTACCGGTAAACTGTTTGCCATGGATCACTACGCCGATAAGCCGGACTTAATGACGATGGCGAAAAGCCTCGCGGGCGGCATGCCGCTTTCGGGCGTGGTCGGTAACGCGAATATTATGGACGCGCCCGCGCCGGGCGGGTTGGGTGGCACCTACGCCGGGAACCCGCTGGCGGTGGCTGCCGCGCACGCGGTACTCAACATTATCGACAAAGAATCGCTCTGCGAACGCGCGAATCAACTGGGCCAGCGCTTGACAAACACGTTGATTGATGCCAAAGAAAGCGTTCCGGCCATCGCGGCGGTACGCGGTCTGGGGTCTATGATTGCGGCAGAGTTTAACGATCCGCAAACGGGCGAGCCGTCAGCGGCGATTGCACAGAAAATCCAGCAACGCGCGCTGGCGCAGGGGCTGCTTCTGCTGACCTGTGGCGCATACGGCAACGTGATTCGTTTCCTGTATCCGCTGACCATCCCGGATGCGCAATTCGATGCGGCAATGAAAATTTTGCAGGATGCGCTGAACGATTAATAGCCCAACGCAATAATGTCTGATGCGCTGCGCTTATCAGGCCTGCAAACGACGTATTGATTATGTATGCCGGACAAAGCATTCACGCCGCATCCGGCAAGTTGTATTGCCCAACTTCGCTAAATCTGGTGCTTTTTCAACAACGCGCGGAACTGATGATAGGTTAACCCCAGTAATTCAGCCGCGCGCTTCTGGTTATATTTCCCTTGTTGCAAACTGAGTTGCAGCAACTCTTTTTCCTGCTGCATCTGAAACTCACGTAAATCCAGCGGCAGTGTTGGAAGCGAGGTGGTTTCTGAAACGGCGATAGCGTCTTCAGGCGGACGCCGTTTAAAGGGATCAATAATGATGTCATCAAGCGGATAATCGCTGGTGCCGTGGCGATACACTGAACGTTCCACCACGTTTTTCAATTCACGAATATTTCCCGGCCAGCGATAATTCAGCAATGTTTCTCTGGCGCGCTCCGTAAACCCCGGGAACAGAGGCAGCTTGATTTCCCGACACATCTGAATGGCAAAGTGTTCTGCCATCAGCATAATGTCGCTTTCGCGCTCGCGCAGGGGCGGCAGTTGTACAACATCAAAAGCCAGTCGGTCGAGCAGGTCAGCGCGAAAAGTACCTTCATTGACCATCGCCGGGAGATCGGCATTCGTCGCGCATACCAACCGCACATTCACCTGCAATGGCTGGCTGCCGCCAACGCGCTCCAGTTCACCGTACTCAATCACGCGCAATAATTTCTCCTGCACCATCATCGGTGCCGTAGCGAGTTCATCAAGAAATAGCGTACCGCCGTCGGCACGTTCAAATCTCCCTGGATGACGTTTTTGCGCACCGGTAAACGCGCCCGCTTCGTGACCAAACAGTTCGGAATCCAGCAGATTTTCATTTAACGCCGCGCAGTTAAGGGAAATAAACGGCCCCTGCCAACGGGAGGAGAGATAATGCAGACGGCTGGCAATCAGCTCTTTACCTGTGCCGCGCTCGCCGATGATGAGCACCGGTTTGTCCAGCGGTGCGAGATGCGAAACCTGTTCCAGCACTTCGAGAAAGCTGTTTGCCTCACCAAGTAAATTATCTTTGTATTCTGCCATGATGAAATTCGCCACTTGTTAGTGTAATTCGCTAACTCATCCTGGCATGTTGCTGTTGATTCTTCAATCAGATCATTATAAATCAAAAAGATAAAAAATTGGCACGCAAATTGTATTAATAGTTCAGCAGGACAATCCTGAACGCAGAAATCAAGAGGACAACATTATGGGTATTTTTTCTCGCTTTGCCGACATCGTGAATGCCAACATCAACGCTCTGTTAGAGAAAGCGGAAGATCCACAGAAACTGGTGCGTCTGATGATCCAGGAGATGGAAGATACACTGGTTGAAGTACGTTCTACTTCGGCGCGTGCGCTGGCAGAAAAGAAACAGCTGACTCGCCGTATTGAACAAGCGTCGGCGCGTGAAGTTGAATGGCAGGAAAAAGCCGAACTGGCGCTGCTGAAAGAGAGAGAGGATCTGGCGCGTGCGGCGTTAATTGAAAAACAGAAACTGACCGATCTGATTAAGAGCCTGGAACATGAAGTGACGCTGGTGGACGATACGCTGGCACGCATGAAGAAAGAGATCGGCGAGCTGGAAAACAAATTGAGCGAAACACGCGCTCGCCAGCAGGCATTGATGTTACGCCATCAGGCGGCAAACTCGTCGCGCGATGTGCGTCGTCAGCTGGACAGTGGCAAACTGGATGAAGCAATGGCTCGTTTCGAATCTTTCGAACGTCGAATTGACCAGATGGAAGCGGAAGCAGAAAGCCACAGCTTCGGTAAACAAAAATCGCTGGACGATCAGTTTGCCGAACTGAAAGCCGATGATGCAATCAGCGAGCAACTGGCACAATTAAAAGCCAAAATGAAGCAAGACAATCAATAATAACATCCAGGCGGCGTCCGAACGCGCCGCCGCTCATCGTCTAAGGAGTCCTTATGAGCGCGCTATTTCTGGCTATTCCGTTAACCATTTTTGTGCTGTTTGTTTTACCGATCTGGTTATGGCTGCATTACAGCAATCGTTCTGGTCGCAGTGAATTGTCGCAAAGTGAGCAGCAGCGATTAGCGCAACTGGCTGATGAAGCAAAACGGATGCGCGAACGTATTCAGGCGCTGGAATCTATTCTTGATGCAGAACATCCGAACTGGAGGGATCGCTAATGGCGGGCATTAATCTCAATAAAAAATTATGGCGTATTCCGCAGCAGGGCATGGTACGCGGCGTCTGCGCCGGGATTGCCAACTATTTTGATGTACCAGTAAAACTGGTGCGTATCCTGGTGGTGCTGTCGATTTTCTTCGGTCTGGCGCTGTTTACCCTGGTTGCTTACATCATTTTGTCATTTGCGCTTGATCCAATGCCGGACAACATGGCCTTTGGTGAGCAGCTACCTTCCAGCAGTGAATTGCTGGATGAAGTCGACCGTGAACTGGCGGCAAGTGAAACGCGTTTACGCGAGATGGAACGTTATGTCACTTCCGATACTTTCACGTTACGTAGCCGTTTCCGTCAACTGTGAGGAAAGTTATGAATACTCGCTGGCAACAGGCCGGGCAAAAGGTGAAGCCTGGTTTCAAATTAGCAGGCAAGCTGGTACTTCTTACCGCACTGCGCTATGGCCCGGCGGGTGTAGCTGGCTGGGCGATAAAATCAGTTGCTCGCCGACCACTGAAAATGTTGCTGGCCGTGGCGCTGGAACCGCTGTTAAGTCGGGCTGCCAATAAACTGGCGCAGCGTTATAAAAGGTGAGGGGAGTTTCGCAAAAATTGTTAAAGCTAAGGCATATTATGGATGGCAATTTTCATCCATAGAAGGACGCTTACATGTTTAAAAAAGGCTTACTTGCTCTGACACTGGTGTTTTCACTGCCCGTTTTCGCCGCTGAACATTGGATCGATGTTCGTGTTCCAGAGCAGTATCAGCAAGAGCACGTTCAGGGAGCCATCAATATTCCCCTGAAGGAAGTAAAAGAGCGCATTGCCACCGCCGTTCCGGATAAAAACGACACCGTGAAAGTGTATTGCAATGCCGGACGCCAGTCAGGGCAGGCAAAAGAGATCCTTAGCGAGATGGGATATACCCACGTTGAGAACGCCGGTGGCCTGAAAGACATCGCAATGCCGAAGGTCAAAGGTTAAAAGAATCCACCCTAAGCGGCGCTTATGCGCCGTTTACTTTTTCTGTCACACCTTATTTACATCCCCATAGATTATTTGCGTCAGCTCACAAATACGCTTTTTCCCTGGTAAAAAATGATTTCCTGCGTGACTAAAACCCTTGTGCTCAATTGACAGTTTATTTTCTGCGGAGTAGTCTCTCGTTTCATGGGACCGCTACCACGGAAAGGCAACATGAAACAGAAAATTACGGATTACCTGGACGAAATCTACGGTGGAACATTTACCGCGACTCATTTACAGAAACTTGTAACGCGTCTTGAGAGTGCGAAACGATTAATTACACAGCGACGTAAAAAACACTGGGATGAAAGTGATGTCGTGTTAATTACCTATGCTGATCAATTTCACAGTAATGATTTAAAACCACTACCCACATTTAATCAGTTTTACCATCAATGGCTGCAAAGCATTTTTTCACATGTTCATTTATTACCTTTTTATCCATGGTCATCTGATGATGGGTTTTCGGTAATTGATTATCATCAGGTCGCCAGTGAAGCGGGGGAGTGGCAGGATATTCAGCAACTCGGTGAATGCAGTCATTTAATGTTTGATTTTGTCTGCAACCATATGTCGGCAAAAAGTGAATGGTTTAAAAACTATTTACAACAGCAGCCAGGTTTTGAAGATTTTTTTATTGCTGTTGATCCGCAAACCGATCTCAGCGCCGTCACCCGTCCGCGTGCGTTACCGCTATTAACACCGTTTCAAATGGATGATAATTCCACGCGCCATTTATGGACCACCTTTAGCGACGATCAAATTGACCTCAATTACCGTAGCCCTGAAGTGTTGCTGGCGATGGTGGATGTATTGCTGTGCTACCTGGAAAAGGGCGCAGAATATGTCCGGCTGGATGCCGTTGGCTTTATGTGGAAAGAGCCAGGAACAAGCTGCATCCATCTGGAAAAAACACATCTGATTATCAAGCTGTTACGGTCGATTATTGATGACGTAGCACCAGGTACAGTGATCATTACCGAGACCAATGTTCCGCATAAAGACAACATTGCTTACTTTGGCGAAGGCGATGACGAAGCGCATATGGTGTATCAGTTCTCGCTGCCGCCGCTGGTGCTGCATGCGGTGCAAAAACAGAACGTTGAGGCGCTTTGTGCGTGGGCGCAAAACCTGACACTACCTTCCAGCAACACCACCTGGTTTAACTTCCTCGCCTCTCACGATGGCATCGGGCTGAACCCACTGCGTGGCTTGTTACCAGAAAGCGAAATATTAGCGCTGGTCGAGGCGTTACAGCAGGAAGGTGCATTAGTAAACTGGAAAAATAATCCCGACGGTACGCGCAGTCCCTATGAAATAAATGTCACCTATATGGATGCGTTAAGCCGCCGCGAGAATAGCGATGAAGAGCGGTGTGCCAGGTTTATCCTTGCCCATGCGATTTTGTTAAGTTTCCCCGGTGTGCCAGCGATATATATTCAAAGTATTCTTGGCTCGCGTAATGATTACGCAGGTGTCGAAAAACTGGGATATAACCGTGCGATTAACCGTAAAAAATATCACAATGAAGAGATAACCCGAGAACTGAACGATGAAGATACATTAAGGCATGCGGTATATCATCAGTTGTCGCGTTTAATTACACTTCGTTGCAGTCATAACGAGTTTCATCCGGATAATGATTTTACCATCGATACGGTTAATTCATCCGTAATGCGTATTCAAAGAAACAACGCGGATGGTAATTGTCTGACAGGATTGTTTAATGTCAGTGAAAATATTCAGCATATAAATATTACTGATCTGCACGGTCGGGATCTGATTAGTGAAGTTGATATATTGGGTAATGAAATAACGCTGCGCCCCTGGCAGGTTATGTGGATTAAATAAAAAAGGAACATCTCATGATTAAATCAAAAATCGTGCTGTTATCAGCACTGGTTTCCTGCGCCCTGATTTCAGGCTGTAAAGAAGAAAATAAAACCCATGTATCCATCGAATTTATGCATTCTTCGGTGGAGCAGGAGCGTCAAGCCATTATCAGTAAATTGATTGCCCGTTTTGAAAAAGAAAACTCGGGCATCACCGTTAAACAAGTGCCAGTGGAAGAAGATGCCTATAACACCAAAGTCATAACCCTGTCACGTAGCGGCTCGCTGCCGGAAGTGATCGAAACCAGCCATGACTACGCCAAAGTTATGGACAAAGAGCAGCTTATCGATCGCAAAGCGGTTGCCACAGTCATCAGCAACGTGGGTGAAGGCGCGTTTTACGATGGCGTACTGCGTATTGTGCGCACCGAAGATGGTAGCGCATGGACCGGTGTTCCTGTGAGTGCCTGGATTGGCGGCATCTGGTATCGCAAAGATGTGCTGGCAAAAGCGGGGCTGGAGGAGCCGAAAAACTGGCAACAGCTACTGGACGTTGCACAGAAACTGAATGACCCGGCGAATAAAAAATACGGCATTGCACTGCCGACGGCAGAAAGCGTACTGACGGAACAATCCTTCTCCCAGTTTGCGTTATCCAACCAGGCCAACGTCTTTAACGCAGAAGGCAAAATCACCCTTGATACCCCAGAGATGATGCAGGCGCTGACCTATTACCGCGACCTTGCCGCCAACACGATGCCGGGTTCTAACGACATCATGGAAGTGAAAGACGCCTTTATGAACGGCACCGCGCCGCTGGCGATTTACTCCACCTATATCCTTCCGGCTGTAATTAAAGAAGGCGATCCGAAAAACGTCGGTTTCGTGGTGCCAACCGAGAAAAACTCTGCGGTCTACGGCATGTTGACCTCGCTGACCATTACCGCCGGGCAAAAGACCGAAGAGACGGAAGCAGCAGAAAAATTTGTCACCTTTATGGAGCAGGCAGACAACATTGCCGACTGGGTGATGATGTCGCCAGGCGCGGCGCTGCCGGTGAACAAAGCGGTTGTCACTACCGCCACCTGGAAAGACAACGACGTTATTAAGGCGCTGGGTGAGCTGCCAAATCAGTTAATCAGCGAACTGCCAAATATTCAGGTCTTTGGCGCAGTAGGGGATAAAAATTTTACCCGCATGGGTGATGTGACGGGTTCTGGCGTGGTGAGCTCCATGGTGCATAACGTCACCGTGGGTAAAGCCGATCTCCCTGGCACGCTGCAAGCGAGCCAGAAAAAGCTGGATGAACTGATCGAACAGCACTAAACCCAGGACAGGAATCCGCAATGAACAGGCTTTTTTCAGGTCGTTCCGATATGCCCTTTGCGCTGCTGCTTCTCGCGCCCAGCTTATTACTGCTGGGCGGTCTGGTGGCGTGGCCGATGGTGTCGAATATCGAAATCAGTTTTTTACGTCTGCCGCTCAATCCCAACATCGAGTCAACGTTTGTTGGGGTGAGTAACTATGTGCGCATTCTCTCCGATCCCGGCTTCTGGCACTCGCTGTGGATGACGGTCTGGTATACGGCGCTGGTGGTGGCGGGCAGCACCGTGCTCGGGCTGGCCGTGGCGATGTTTTTCAACCGCGAGTTCCGCCTGCGCAAAACCGCGCGTTCGCTGGTGATCCTCTCCTACGTAACGCCGTCCATTTCGCTGGTGTTCGCCTGGAAATACATGTTCAACAACGGCTACGGCATTGTGAACTACCTCGGCGTCGATCTTCTGCATCTCTACGAGCAGGCGCCGCTGTGGTTCGATAATCCGGGCAGTAGCTTTGTGCTGGTGGTGCTGTTCGCCATCTGGCGCTACTTCCCGTATGCCTTCATCTCGTTTCTGGCGATTTTGCAGACCATCGACAAATCGCTGTACGAAGCGGCAGAGATGGATGGCGCTAATGCCTGGCAACGGTTTCGCATCGTCACGCTGCCCGCGATTATGCCGGTCCTGGCGACGGTGGTGACCCTGCGCACCATCTGGATGTTCTACATGTTCGCGGATGTTTATTTGCTGACGACCAAGGTCGATATTCTCGGTGTATATCTCTACAAAACCGCCTTTGCCTTTAATGATTTAGGAAAAGCGGCGGCGATCTCGGTGGTGCTCTTCATCATTATTTTCGCTGTCATTCTGCTGACCAGGAAACGGGTGAACCTCAATGGCAACAAATAAACGCACACTCAGTCGCATCGGTTTTTACTGCGGGCTGGCGCTGTTTCTCATCATCACGCTGTTTCCATTTTTTGTGATGCTGATGACCTCGTTCAAGGGCGCGAAAGAGGCGATCTCACTGCATCCTACGCTGCTGCCGCAGCAGTGGACGCTGGAGCATTACGTCGACATTTTTAACCCGATGATTTTCCCGTTTGTCGACTACTTCCGTAACAGTCTGGTGGTGTCGGTGGTTTCATCCGTGGTGGCGGTATTCCTCGGCATTCTTGGGGCTTACGCGCTTTCCCGCCTGCGCTTTAAAGGTCGGATGACCATCAATGCCAGCTTTTACACGGTGTATATGTTCTCTGGCATTTTGCTGGTGGTGCCGCTGTTCAAAATCATCACCGCGCTGGGCATTTACGACACCGAGATGGCGCTGATCATCACCATGGTGACGCAAACTCTGCCCACCGCCGTGTTTATGCTGAAAAGCTACTTCGACACCATCCCCGATGAGATCGAAGAAGCGGCGATGATGGATGGCCTCAACCGTCTGCAAATTATCTTCCGCATCACCGTGCCGTTGGCGATGTCCGGGCTGATATCCGTGTTCGTCTACTGCTTTATGGTGGCGTGGAACGACTATCTGTTTGCGTCGATTTTCCTCTCCAGCGCCAGCAATTTCACCTTACCGGTGGGCCTGAACGCGCTGTTCAGTACGCCAGATTACATCTGGGGACGGATGATGGCGGCCTCACTGGTGACCGCATTGCCGGTGGTGATTATGTATGCGCTTTCGGAACGTTTTATTAAGAGTGGTTTGACCGCCGGTGGCGTGAAGGGCTAAAGCGGCCAGTTTCTTTACAAGGAGTTTTAAATGAAAAAGTTAGTAGCCACAGCACCGCGTGTTGCTGCGCTGGTTGAGTATGAAGATCGGGCGATTTTAGCCAATGAAGTGAAAATCCGCGTGCGTTTCGGCGCACCGAAACACGGAACGGAAGTGGTCGACTTCCGCGCCGCCAGCCCGTTTATCGATGAAGACTTTAACGGCGAATGGCAGATGTTCACTCCGCGTCCGGCAGATGCGCCGCGCGGCATTGAGTTTGGCAAATTCCAGCTTGGCAACATGGTGGTTGGCGACATTATCGAGTGCGGCAGCGACGTTACCGACTACGCGGTGGGCGACAGCGTATGCGGCTACGGCCCGCTCTCCGAGACGGTCATCATTAACGCGGTGAATAACTACAAGCTGCGCAAAATGCCGGAAGGCAGCTCGTGGAAAAACGCCGTTTGTTACGACCCGGCGCAGTTTGCCATGAGCGGCGTGCGCGATGCCAACGTGCGCGTGGGTGATTTTGTGGTGGTGGTAGGGCTTGGCGCGATTGGTCAAATAGCCATCCAACTGGCGAAACGCGCTGGCGCGTCGGTGGTGATTGGCGTCGATCCTATCGCCTATCGCTGTGATATTGCCCGTCGCCACGGCGCGGATTTCTGCCTTAACCCCATTGGCACTGACGTAGGCAAAGAGATCAAAACGCTAACCGGCAAGCAGGGTGCCGATGTGATTATCGAAACCAGCGGCTATGCCGACGCGCTGCAATCGGCGCTACGAGGTCTGGCTTATGGCGGCACCATCTCCTATGTCGCGTTTGCCAAACCGTTTGCCGAAGGTTTTAACCTCGGACGCGAAGCGCATTTCAATAACGCAAAAATTGTCTTCTCCCGCGCGTGCAGCGAACCGAACCCGGATTATCCGCGCTGGAGCCGCAAGCGTATCGAAGAAACCTGCTGGGAACTGCTGATGAACGGTTATCTCAATTGCGAAGATTTAATCGACCCGGTGGTGACCTTTGCCAATAGCCCGGAAAGCTACATGCAGTATGTCGACCAGCATCCGGAACTGAGCATCAAAATGGGCGTCACGTTTTAATTCAAAGGAATGAAAAAAATGAAAATCGGCACACAGAATCAGGCGTTCTTTCCGGAAAATATTCTGGAGAAATTTCGTTATATCAAAGAGATGGGCTTCGATGGTTTTGAGATTGACGGCAAACTTCTGGTCAACAACATCGAAGAAGTCAAAGCGGCGATCAAAGAAACCGGTTTACCGGTGACCACCGCCTGCGGCGGCTATGACGGCTGGATTGGCGACTTTATTGAAGAGCGTCGTCTTAATGGCTTAAAGCAGATCGAACGCATTCTTGAAGCGCTGGCCGAAGTGGGCGGTAAAGGTATCGTCGTTCCGGCAGCGTGGGGCATGTTTACCTTCCGTTTACCGCCGATGGCCTCGCCGCGCAGCCTGGATGGCGACCGCAAAATGGTGAGTGATTCCCTGCGCGTACTGGAACAGGTGGCAGCGCGTACCGGAACCGTGGTGTACCTCGAACCGTTAAACCGCTATCAGGATCACATGATCAACACCCTCGCCGATGCTCGTCGTTACATCGTCGAAAACGATCTTAAACATGTACAGATTATCGGCGATTTCTATCACATGAATATCGAAGAAGATAACCTGGCGCAGGCGCTGCATGACAACCGCGACCTGCTCGGTCATGTGCATATTGCAGATAACCATCGCTACCAGCCGGGCAGCGGCACCCTGGATTTCCACGCGCTGTTTGAACAGCTGCGCGCGGATAACTATCAGGGCTATGTGGTGTACGAAGGGCGTATCCGGGCAGAAGATCCTGCCCAGGCGTACCGTGATTCTTTGGCCTGGTTGCGTACCTGCTAAGAGGTCTTTGTGAAAAGTGCAATGACAAGCTCTCCGCTGCGGGTCGCGATCATAGGCGCGGGCCAGGTGGCGGATAAGGTTCATGCTTCGTACTACTGCACCCGCAACGATCTGGAACTGGTGGCTGTCTGTGACAGCCGCCTTTCCCAGGCGCAGGCGCTGGCAGAAAAATACGGGAATGCATCCGTGTGGGACGATCCGCAGGCCATGCTGCTGGCGGTGAAACCTGATGTGGTTAGCGTCTGCTCACCTAACCGTTTTCATTACGAACATACCCTGATGGCGCTGGAAGCGGGCTGCCATGTGATGTGCGAAAAACCGCCCGCCATGACGCCAGAACAGGCGCGGGAAATGTGCGATACCGCGCGCAAACAGGGCAAGGTGCTGGCCTACGACTTTCACCATCGTTTTGCGCTCGATACGCAACAGCTGCGTGAACAGGTGACCAACGGCGTTTTGGGAGAGATTTACGTTACCACCGCCCGCGCCCTGCGTCGTTGCGGTGTTCCCGGCTGGGGTGTCTTTACCAATAAAGAATTGCAGGGCGGTGGCCCGCTGATCGACATCGGCATTCATATGCTGGATGCGGCGATGTATGTGCTGGGTTTTCCAGCGGTGAAAAGCGTGACTGCGCATAGCTTTCAAAAGATCGGCACGCAAAAGAGCTGCGGTCAATTTGGCGAGTGGGACCCGGCAACTTACAGCGTCGAAGATTCGCTGTTTGGCACCATTGAATTTCATAACGGCGGCATTCTGTGGCTGGAAACGTCATTTGCACTCAACATCCGCGAACAGTCGATTATGAACGTCAGCTTTTGTGGCGATAAAGCAGGGGCGACGCTGTTTCCGGCGCATATCTATACCGATAACAACGGTGAGTTAATGACGCTGATGCAACGGGAAATGGCAGACGACAACCGCCATTTGCGCAGTATGGAAGCCTTTATCAATCACGTACAGGGCAAGCCCGTGATGATAGCCGACGCCGAGCAGGGGTACATCATCCAGCAACTGGTGGCGGCGTTGTATCAATCCGCAGAAACAGGGACGCGTGTGGAATTATGACCAGGCCAGTAACGTTATCAGAACCCCATTTCAGCCAGCATACACTGAACAAATATGCTTCACTGATGGCGCAGGGGAACGGCTATCTTGGGCTTCGCGCCAGCCATGAAGAAGATTACACGCGCCAGACCCGTGGGATGTATCTGGCGGGGCTGTATCATCGGGCGGGTAAGGGTGAAATCAACGAACTGGTGAACCTGCCTGATGTCGTGGGGATGGAGATTGCCATAAATGGTGAGGTTTTTGCGTTATCCCGCGAAACATGGCAGCGTGAGCTTGACTTTGCCAGTGGCGAATTACGCCGCAACGTTGTCTGGTGTACCAGTAACGGCGCGCGTTACACAATCGTCAGCCGTCGCTTTGTTTCGGCAGACCAACTGCCGCTGATTGCGCTGGAAATCACTATTACTCCGCTGGACGCTGACGCGTCAGTGCTGATTTCAACAGGCATTGACGCCACGCAAACCAACCACGGACGACAACATCTCGACGAAACCCAGGTGCGGGTGTTTGGTCAGCATTTGATGCAGGGGATCTATACCACTCAGGATGGACGCAGTGATGTGGCCATCAGCTGTTGCTGTAAGGTGAGCGGTGATGTGCAGCAATGCTATACCGCCAAAGAGCGCCGCTTGCTGCAACATACCAGTGCGCAACTTCACGCAGGCGAAACGCTGACGCTGCAAAAACTGGTGTGGTTCGACTGGCGGGACGACAGACACGTCGCTTTAGACGAGTGGGGCAGTGCATCGCTTCGTCAGCTTGAAATGTGTGTACAGCAGAGTTACGACCAACTTCTTGCAGCATCCACAGAAAACTGGCGTCAATGGTGGCAGAAACGTCGTATCACGGTAAAGAGTAACGATGAGCACAATCAGCAGGCGTTAGATTATGCGCTTTATCATCTGCGCATCATGACGCCTGCTCACGACGAGCGCAGCAGTATTGCGGCAAAAGGTTTGACCGGGGAAGGCTACAAAGGCCACGTTTTCTGGGATACAGAAGTATTTTTGCTACCGTTTCATCTGTTTAGCGATCCGACGGTTGCCCGAAGTTTACTGCGTTATCGCTGGCACAACTTGCCAGGCGCGCAGGAGAAAGCGCGACGCAACGGCTGGCAGGGCGCGCTATTTCCGTGGGAAAGCGCGCGCAGCGGCGAAGAAGAGACGCCGGAATTTGCCGCCATTAACATTCGCACCGGGCTGCGGCAAAAAGTGGCCTCGGCGCAGGCGGAACATCATCTGGTCGCCGATATCGCCTGGGCGGTTGTTCAATACTGGCAGACCACGGGGGATGAAAGTTTCATTGCTCATGAAGGCATGGCGCTACTTCTGGAAACTGCAAAGTTCTGGATTAGCCGCACGGTGAGGGTTAACGACCGTCTGGAAATTCATGATGTTATTGGGCCAGACGAATATACCGAACATGTCAATAATAACGCCTTCACCAGCTATATGGCGTATTACAACGTCCAGCAGGCGCTGAACATCGCTCGTCAATTTGGCTGTAGCGACGATGCGTTTATCCATCGCGCCGAAATGTTCCTTAAAGAACTGCGGCTGCCAGAAATTCAGCCCGACGGCGTTTTGCCGCAGGATGATTCGTTTATGGCGAAACCAGCGATTAATCTGGCGAAATACAAAGCGGCGGCGGGGAAGCAAACCATTCTGCTGGATTATTCACGCGCAGAAGTGAACGAGATGCAGATCCTCAAACAAGCTGATGTGGTGATGCTCAATTACATGCTGCCGGAGCAGTACTCAGCGGCATCGTGTCTTGCCAATCTGCAATTTTATGAACCGCGCACCATTCACGACTCTTCACTGAGTAAAGCGATCCACGGCATTGTTGCCGCACGCTGTGGCCTGTTGGCGCAAAGTTATCAGTTCTGGCGGGAGGGGACTGAAATCGATCTCGGTGCTGACCCGCATAGCTGCGACGACGGTATCCATGCTGCCGCAACTGGCGCTATCTGGCTGGGGGCGATTCAGGGTTTTGCCGGGGTGAGCGTGCGTGACGGTGAATTAAATTTGAATCCGGCGTTACCTGTGCAGTGGCAACAGTTGTCTTTCCCTCTGTTCTGGCAGGGCTGCGAATTACAGGTCACTCTCGACGCGCAGCGTATTGCGATTCGAACTTCTGCGCCCGTTTCACTGCGTTTGAACGGGCAGCTTATATCTGTGGCTGAAGAATCTGTTTTCTGTTTGGGTGATTTTATTTTGCCCTTCAATGGGACCGCTACCACGCATCAGGAGGATGAATGAAACTGCAAGGGGTAATTTTCGATCTGGATGGTGTAATCACCGATACCGCGCATCTGCATTTCAAGGCGTGGCAGCAGATTGCCGCTGAAATTGGCATCAGCATTGATGCGCAGTTTAACGAATCCCTAAAAGGGATCAGCCGCGATGAGTCTCTGCGACGCATTCTGCAACACGGGGGCAAAGAGGGCGACTTTAACCCGCAGGAAAGGGCGCAACTGGCGTATCGCAAAAATCTGCTCTACGTCCACTCACTGCGCGAACTGACGGTTAATGCTGTGCTGCCCGGCATTCGCTCTTTGCTGACAGATCTCTGCGCACAGCAGATCCCTATAGGGCTGGCTTCTGTCTCCCTGAATGCGCCGACGATTTTAGCAGCGCTGGAGCTGCGCGAGTTTTTCACCTTCTGCGCGGACGCTTCCCAACTTAAAAACTCGAAACCGGACCCGGAAATCTTTCTCGCCGCCTGTGCCGGACTGGGCGTGCCGCCGCAGGCATGTATCGGTATTGAAGATGCGCAGGCGGGCATTGACGCCATTAACGCCAGCGGTATGCGCTCGGTGGGGATCGGCGCGGGCTTAACCGGGGCGCAATTATTGTTGCCCTCAACGGACTCCCTGACCTGGCCGCGGTTATCGGCCTTCTGGCAAAACGTATAGCAAAGGAATCAACATGGCTCAGCTTTCGTTACAACATATTCAAAAAATCTACGATAACCAGGTGCATGTGGTGAAGGACTTCAACCTGGAAATTGCCGATAAAGAGTTCATTGTCTTTGTCGGTCCGTCAGGCTGCGGTAAATCGACCACCCTGCGCATGATTGCCGGGCTTGAGGAGATCAGCGGCGGCGATCTGTTGATCGACGGCAAACGAATGAATGACGTTCCAGCCAAAGCGCGCAATATTGCGATGGTGTTCCAGAACTACGCGCTGTATCCGCATATGACGGTCTACGACAACATGGCGTTTGGCCTGAAGATGCAAAAAATCGCCAAAGAGGTGATTGATGAGCGGGTGAACTGGGCGGCGCAAATTCTCGGCCTGCGTGAGTACCTGAAACGCAAGCCGGGGGCGCTTTCTGGCGGGCAACGCCAGCGTGTGGCGCTCGGGCGGGCGATTGTGCGCGAAGCGGGCGTGTTTTTAATGGATGAACCGCTCTCTAACCTTGATGCCAAGCTGCGCGTACAAATGCGCGCAGAGATCAGCAAGCTGCATCAGAAACTGAACACCACCATGATCTACGTGACCCACGATCAGACCGAAGCGATGACCATGGCGACGCGGATTGTGATTATGAAGGATGGGATTGTTCAGCAAGTAGGTGCGCCGAAAACGGTTTATAACCAACCCGCGAATATGTTTGTTGCCGGATTTATTGGATCACCGGCGATGAATTTTATTCGCGGCACGATCGATGGCGATAAAATCGTTACTGAAACGCTTAAATTAACCATTCCCGAAGAGAAATTAGCGGTTCTGAAAACACAGGAAAGTTTGCATAAGCCCATCGTGATGGGAATACGCCCGGAAGATATTCATCCGGACGCGCAAGAGGAAAATAACATTTCCGCCAAAATTAGCGTGGCAGAATTAACCGGTGCGGAATTTATGCTCTACACCACGGTTGGGGGGCACGAGTTAGTGGTCCGTGCTGGTGCGTTAAATGATTATCATGCAGGAGAAAATATCACTATTCATTTTGATATGACTAAATGTCATTTCTTTGATGCAGAAACGGAAATAGCAATTCGCTAAATACAGGGGGAAGGCATTCCCCCAGGATAATACAAGGAACAATAATGAAAAAGTTATTACCCTGTACCGCACTGGTGATGTATGCGGGAATGGCCTGCGCACAGGCCGAGGAAAAGAACGACTGGCACTTTAATATCGGCGCGATGTACGAAATAGAAAACGTCGAGGGTTATGGCGAAGATATGGATGGGCTCGCGGAGCCTTCTGTCTATTTTAATGCCGCCAACGGGCCGTGGAGAATTTCTCTGGCTTATTATCAGGAAGGGCCGGTAGATTATAGCGCGGGTAAACGTGGAACATGGTTTGATCGCCCGGAGCTGGAGGTGCATTATCAGTTCCTCGAAAGCGATGATTTCAGTTTCGGCCTGACCGGCGGTTTTCGTAATTATGGTTATCACTACGTTGATGAACCGGGTAAAGACACGGCGAATATGCAGCGCTGGAAAATCGCGCCAGACTGGGATGTGAAACTGACTGACGATTTACGTTTCAACGGTTGGTTATCGATGTATAAATTTGCCAACGATCTGAACACGACCGGTTACGCTGATACCCGAGTCGAAACGGAAACAGGTCTGCAATATACCTTCAACGAAACGGTTGCTTTGCGAGTGAACTATTATCTCGAGCGCGGCTTCAATATGGACGACAGCCGCAATAACGGTGAGTTTTCCACGCAAGAAATTCGTGCCTATTTGCCGCTGACGCTCGGCAACCACTCGGTGACGCCGTATACGCGCATTGGGCTGGATCGCTGGAGTAACTGGGACTGGCAGGATGATATTGAACGTGAAGGCCATGATTTTAACCGTGTGGGGTTATTTTACGGTTATGATTTCCAGAATGGTCTTTCCGTTTCGCTGGAATACGCGTTTGAGTGGCAGGATCACGACGAAGGCGACAGCGATAAATTCCATTATGCAGGTGTCGGCGTAAATTACTCGTTCTGATAATGGGTTAAATTGCCGGATGCGGCGCGAGTACTTTATCCGATCTATAAATGTAGGCCGGATAAGATGCGCTAGCATCGCATCCGGCATTCAGGCAAGGTAGCTGGTATTTATTTCAGCGTCATATGCGTGGCAACGGTAATATTCTGTGGTGACGGTTTTCCAGAAATTAAGCGGAATAATAACTCGCAGCTTTGTTGCCCTAACTCCTGCGTCGGAACATCGATGCCGCCCGGTGCAGGCGTTAAAATAAATGACAGCGTTTCATTGCTATAACCCACCACCGCTAACTGCTGCGGAATAGCAATATTTTTCTCTGCTGCCGCACGATAAATGCTCATTAATTTCAGGCTGTCAGTGGCAAATACGGCTTCTGGCAACGGCGACTGGCTTAATAATTGCCGTGCGGCTTGCAAGGCTGTTTCATGGGTATAACCGCCGTCAACAATCCATTCATCACGCACTGCAATATTATGCGCAGCCAGACTTTGCTTATAGCCATTAACGCGGTCAACCGAAACATGGACATCAAGCGGAGCATGCAGGCAGGCAATATTTTGATGCCCACTTTCAATTAACGCATCGGTCAACGCAATGCTGTCGCCAAAATTATCGGTATCGACAGAATAAACATGGGCATATTGACCTTCAACTTTGCCAATTACCACCACCGGAATATCATATTTATCGAGTTGGGCAAAAAATGACTCATCCGCTGGCGAACTTAGCATAATAATGCCTTTAATCATTTTCTGCTTAATTTTGCTTTCGCATTTTTGTAAGTCTTCTGCCAGGTTGTGCGACGTCTGCAATATCACGTCGAAACCTTCTTCTTCAGCTTTGGCGGTGATGGCATGTAAAACTTCCGAGAAAAACGGATTACCCGCCGTAGTTTTGGTCGAACGGGTAGAAATCACCATAATGGCATCAAAACCCGAAGAGGTCAGCGCGCGTGCCAGCTTGTTTGGTTGATACTGTAATTCTTCAATGGCCCGTAACACTTTTTCGCGCGCTTCCGGGGAGATATTGGTTTGCTTATTCAGCACGCGTGATACGGTGGATTTTGATACGCCTGCAACCCTGGCAATATCATAAATAGTAGGGGACATAGGTCAGGAACTCCGTCCGAACGTGAATGTTGCACATCTTATGGAGTTCGCCCGTCGATGACAACACGGGCAGTTGATAATCAATGGCCTGGCCCCCACATTCATATCCTTACGAATGATTTTTTTCTGGTCTTCAGAGCAGCACAGGACAGCAATGAAGCGACTTAAAAATGAACTTAATGCGCTGGTGAATCGGGGTGTCGACAGACATCTGCGCCTCGCTGTAACCGGACTTAGCCGCAGCGGCAAAACAGCGTTTATCACCGCGATGGTTAATCAGTTGCTCAATATTCATGCCGGAGCACGTTTGCCGCTTTTAAGTGCGGTGCGTGAAGAGCGCCTGCTGGGCGTAAAACGCATTCCCCAGCGTGACTTTGGCATTCCGCGCTTCACCTATGATGAAGGGTTGGCGCAGTTATATGGCGATCCTCCCGCCTGGCCGACGCCTACGCGCGGCGTCAGTGAAATTCGCCTGGCGTTACGTTTTAAATCGAACGATTCGCTGCTACGCCACTTTAAGGACACCTCCACGCTGTATCTGGAAATTGTGGATTACCCCGGCGAATGGTTGCTCGACCTGCCGATGCTGGCGCAGGACTATTTAAGCTGGTCGCGCCAGATGACGGGCTTACTCAATGGTCAGCGCGGCGAATGGTCGGCGAAATGGCGAATGATGTGCGAAGGGCTGGACCCGCTAGCGCCTGCCGACGAAAACCGGCTGGCAGACATTGCCGCCGCCTGGACCGAGTATCTCCACCACTGCAAACAGCAGGGGTTGCACTTTATTCAGCCTGGGCGCTTTGTCTTGCCGGGAGATATGGCAGGAGCACCCGCGCTGCAATTCTTCCCGTGGCCGGATGTCGATGCCTGGGGCGAGTCCAAACTGGCGCAGGCCGATAAGCATACCAATGCCGGAATGCTGCGCGAGCGGTTTAATTATTACTGCGAGAAAGTGGTGAAGGGGTTCTATAAGAATCATTTTCTGCGCTTTGACCGCCAGATTGTGCTGGTGGATTGCCTGCAGCCTCTCAACAGTGGGCCACAGGCATTTAATGATATGCGTCTGGCGCTGACGCAGCTGATGCAAAGTTTCCACTACGGGCAGCGAACCCTGTTCCGGCGTTTGTTTTCGCCGGTTATCGATAAGCTATTGTTTGCTGCTACTAAAGCAGACCATGTGACCATCGATCAGCACGCCAATATGGTTTCATTACTGCAACAACTAATTCAGGATGCCTGGCAAAATGCGGCGTTCGAAGGGATCAGCATGGATTGCCTGGGGCTGGCGTCAGTTCAGGCGACCACCAGCGGCATTATTGATGTTAACGGTGAGAAAATCCCGGCGCTGCGCGGTAATCGACTCAGCGATGGCGCACCGCTCACTGTTTATCCTGGCGAAGTTCCCGCACGTTTGCCTGGTCAGGCGTTCTGGGATAAGCAAGGCTTCCAGTTTGAGGCGTTTCGTCCGCAGGTGATGGATGTCGACAAACCGCTGCCGCATATTCGTCTTGATGCTGCGCTGGAATTTTTAATAGGAGATAAATTGCGATGACCGAACCGTTAAAACCACGTATTGATTTCGACGGTCCACTGGAGGTCGATCAGAATCCAAAATTCAGGGCGCAGCAGACCTTTGACGAAAATCAGGCGCAAAATTTTGCCCCGGCCACGCTCGACGAAGCGCAGGAAGAAGAGGGGCAAGTTGAAGCGGTGATGGACGCAGCGTTACGTCCGAAACGCAGCCTGTGGCGCAAAATGGTGATGGGCGGGTTGGCTCTGTTTGGCGCAAGCGTTGTCGGGCAGGGCGTGCAGTGGACAATGAACGCCTGGCAAACTCAGGATTGGGTAGCGCTGGGTGGATGTGCCGCTGGGGCATTGATTATCGGCGCTGGCGTAGGTTCTGTGGTAACAGAGTGGCGGCGCTTATGGCGCTTGCGACAGCGCGCCCATGAACGCGACGAAGCGCGCGATTTGTTGCACAGTCACGGTACGGGTAAAGGCCGCGCATTTTGCGAAAAACTGGCGCAGCAGGCGGGCATCGACCAGTCGCATCCGGCACTGCAACGCTGGTATGCCTCAATCCATGAAACGCAAAACGATCGTGAAGTGGTCAGCCTGTATGCTCATCTGGTCCAGCCGGTTTTAGATGCCCAGGCGCGGCGCGAAATCAGCCGTTCGGCGGCGGAATCAACGTTGATGATTGCGGTCAGCCCGCTGGCGCTGGTGGATATGGCATTTATCGCCTGGCGCAATCTGCGTTTGATCAATCGCATCGCCACGCTGTATGGCATTGAACTGGGATATTACAGCCGTTTGCGCCTGTTTAAGCTGGTATTGCTGAATATCGCTTTCGCCGGAGCCAGCGAACTGGTGCGCGAAGTGGGGATGGACTGGATGTCGCAAGATCTCGCTGCGCGTTTGTCTACCCGGGCAGCTCAGGGGATTGGTGCAGGACTTCTGACGGCACGACTGGGGATTAAAGCTATGGAGCTTTGCCGCCCTCTGCCGTGGATTGACGATGACAAACCTCGCCTCGGGGATTTCCGTCGTCAGCTTATCGGTCAGGTGAAAGAGACGCTGCAAAAAGGCAAAACGCCCAGCGAAAAATAATGCAATATCGGGTGCTGACCGGATATCTTTACGCCGAAGTGCCCGTTTTTCCGTCTTTGTGTCAATGATTGTTGACAGAAACCTTCCTGCTATCCAAATAGTGTCATATCATCATATTAATTGTTCTTTTTTCAGGTGAAGGTTCCCATGCGTCTGGAAGTCTTTTGTGAAGACCGACTCGGTCTGACCCGCGAATTACTCGATCTACTCGTGCTAAGAGGCATTGATTTACGCGGTATTGAGATTGACCCCATTGGGCGAATCTACCTCAATTTTGCTGAACTGGAGTTTGAGAGTTTCAGCAGTCTGATGGCCGAAATACGCCGTATTGCAGGTGTTACCGATGTCCGTACTGTCCCGTGGATGCCTTCTGAACGTGAGCATCTGGCGTTGAGCGCGTTACTGGAAGCGTTGCCTGAACCTGTGCTCTCTGTCGATATGAAAAGCAAAGTGGATATGGCGAACCCGGCGAGCTGTCAGCTTTTTGGGCAAAAATTGGATCGCCTGCGCAACCATACCGCCGCGCAATTGATTAACGGCTTTAATTTTTTGCGTTGGCTGGAAAGCGAACCGCAGGATTCGCATAACGAGCATGTCGTTATTAATGGGCAGAATTTCCTGATGGAGATTACGCCTGTTTATCTTCAGGATGAAAATGATCAACACGTCCTGACCGGTGCGGTGGTGATGTTGCGATCAACGATTCGTATGGGTCGTCAGTTGCAAAATGTCGCCGCCCAGGACGTCAGCGCCTTTAGTCAAATTGTCGCCGTCAGCCCGAAAATGAAGCATGTTGTCGAACAGGCGCAGAAACTGGCGATGCTAAGCGCGCCATTGCTGATAACCGGTGATACCGGCACCGGAAAAGATCTCTTTGCGTATGCCTGTCATCAGGCAAGCCCACGCGCGGGCAAACCCTATCTGGCGCTGAACTGTGCTTCTATCCCGGAAGATGCGGTCGAGAGTGAACTGTTTGGTCATGCTCCGGAAGGGAAGAAAGGGTTCTTTGAGCAGGCGAACGGTGGTTCGGTACTGCTGGATGAAATAGGTGAGATGTCACCACGGATGCAGGCGAAATTACTGCGTTTCCTTAATGATGGCACTTTCCGTCGGGTTGGCGAAGACCATGAGGTGCATGTCGATGTGCGGGTGATTTGCGCTACGCAGAAGAATCTGGTCGAACTGGTGCAAAAAGGCGTGTTCCGTGAAGATCTCTATTATCGTCTGAACGTGTTGACGCTCAATCTGCCGCCGCTACGTGACTGTCCGCAGGACATCATGCCTTTAACCGAGCTGTTCGTCGCCCGCTTTGCCGACGAGCAGGGCGTGCCGCGTCCGAAACTGGCCGCTGACCTGAATACTGTACTTACGCGTTATGCGTGGCCGGGAAATGTGCGGCAGTTAAAGAACGCTATTTATCGCGCACTAACACAACTGGACGGTTATGAGCTGCGTCCTCAGGATATTTTGTTGCCGGATTATGACGCCGCAACGGTAGCCGTGGGCGAAGATGCGATGGAAGGTTCGCTGGACGAAATCACCAGCCGTTTTGAACGCTCGGTATTAACCCAGCTTTATCGCAATTATCCCAGCACGCGCAAACTGGCAAAACGTCTCGGCGTTTCGCATACCGCGATTGCCAATAAGTTGCGGGAATATGGTCTGAGTCAGAAGAAGAACGAAGAGTAAGCGCGAATATGCCTGATGGTGCAACACCATCAGGCATATTAACTTATGCTTTCAGTACAGCCAGAGCTGCTTCGTAATCCGGCTCGGTGGTGATTTCATCCACCAGTTGGCTGAAAATCACATTGTCATTTTCATCAATAACCACAACGGCACGCGCTGCCAGACCTTTCAGTGGGCCATCAGCAATTGCCACACCGTAGGCTTGCAGGAATTCAGCGTTACGGAAAGTGGAGAGGGTGATAACGTTGTTCAGACCTTCTGCGCCGCAGAAACGAGACTGGGCGAACGGCAGATCGGCAGAAATACACAGCACAACGGTGTTGTCGATCTCGGTTGCCAGTTGGTTAAACTTACGTACTGATGCGGCGCAAACACCGGTATCAATACTCGGGAAAATGTTCAGCACTTTGCGTTTACCCGCAAACTGACCGAGGGTGACGTCAGACAGATCTTTTGCCACGAGAGTAAAAGTCTGCGCTTTGCTACCCGCCTGCGGGATGGAATTGGCGACTGTAACCGGGTTGCCCTGGAAATGAACGGTTTGTGACATGATTATCTTTCCTGTTTACATATAGTTAACGTCACACCTAGTTTATGCTAACTGTCAATAACACAGCAAACGCTATTTGCGCTTAATCCGCAGACCACCGCGACAACAAGGAGTAAAGATGAGAACCGTTAAGGTATTCGAGGAAGCCTGGCCCTTACATACCCCGTTTGTGATTGCTCGGGGAAGTCGCAGTGAAGCGCGCGTGGTGGTGGTTGAACTGGAAGAAGAAGGTATTAAAGGCACCGGCGAATGCACGCCGTATCCGCGTTATGGAGAAAGTGATGCCTCGGTAATGGCGCAAATTATGAGCGTCGTACCGCAATTAGAGAAAGGGCTGACACGGGAGGAGTTGCAAAAAATTCTCCCTGCCGGCGCAGCACGTAATGCGCTGGATTGTGCATTGTGGGATCTCGCGGCGCGAAAACAGCAGGAATCGCTGGCTGATTTGATCGGCATAACGCTTCCCGGGACAGTTATCACTGCACAGACGGTAGTCATCGGTACGCCTGATCAGATGGCCAATAGTGCATCAACACTCTGGCAGGCTGGCGCGAAATTACTGAAAGTGAAGCTGGATAACCATCTTATCAGTGAGCGGATGGTGGCAATTCGCACCGCTGTGCCCGATGCGACGCTGATCGTTGATGCAAATGAATCCTGGCGTGCAGAAGGGTTGGCGGCGCGTTGCCAGCTATTGGCGGATTTAGGCGTTGCAATGCTTGAACAACCGCTTCCTGCGCAGGACGATGCGGCGTTGGAGAATTTTATTCATCCGTTACCGATTTGTGCAGATGAAAGTTGTCATACTCGTAGCAATCTGAAGGCGCTGAAAGGGCGCTATGAGATGGTTAACATTAAGCTCGATAAAACCGGCGGTCT
The DNA here is from genome assembly GCF_046486065.1 of Escherichia sp. WS547. NCBI lineage: Bacteria > Pseudomonadati > Pseudomonadota > Gammaproteobacteria > Enterobacterales > Enterobacteriaceae > Escherichia > Escherichia sp. WS547. The sequence goes on from NZ_JBJQMA010000019.1 coordinate 66,486, forward strand.
GACGGAAGCGCTGGCGCTGGCGACTGAAGCGCGTGCACAGGGTTTCAGTCTGATGCTGGGCTGCATGTTGTGTACCTCTCGTGCCATTAGCGCCGCTTTACCGCTGGTGCCGCAGGTCAGTTTCGCCGATCTTGACGGACCGACCTGGCTGGCGGTAGATGTGGAACCGGCGCTTCAGTTCACAACGGGCGAATTGCATCTTTAGGATGCCAGCGCAGCAAGTTTGCCATCGCAAAGAGATATTTTTCGCTGGCTTCGTCGGAGGAGATGGGTGGAAACTCTGCGGTGATGCAATGCAGGTTGAGATCCGCACACCAACTGCCGAAAGAGCCAGGCGTTTCATAACCGACGCTGGTTACCAGAGGCAATTCAAACGCCTGGGCCAGCCATTCACCTAATTCGCTGTGTCTGGGATCTTCAATACAGGCCAGCGGATCGTGGAATGAGACCACCCAGGCGGGTTGAATGCGGTGTATAAGCTGGCACAGCGCCTGGGTTTCAGGTTCAGAGCCAGGTTTGTCACCTGTCAGCAATACGACATCACGTTCTTCAGCGGCGCTGTTCCAGCGATAAACGGTTTCACCTTCCTTCCAATTCGCCGCCGGAAAGTTTCTGTTTAAATCCACACCATTAGCATTGGCCCGTAACCCCAACTGGCAGCCGTCAGGATTCACACACAGCACCACATGATGACGGCGCAAAGAAGGTGTCAACGTCCGCAGAGCACAGGAGAGCGTGACGACCGAAGAGTTTTCATCACCGTGAGTGCCAGCCAGAATCAAACCACTTTCGCGGCTGGCTGCAGGGGCAGGAAACCAGATTAACGGCGCGCCCAATAATGAACGTCCGTAATGTTCTGTTCCGGGCGGAAATGCGCCGCGTTCGGCGCGTGGGCGGGTTACGGTCATGATCGTCTCTGGTTCAGGAAGTATTACAGGCAGTGTTGTGCAAATTTTGCGGATTATCAAATCCTTTTCTTCAACGCTATGTCATCGATCTTGTATCACTTTTTTGCCGGAAGTTGTTTGCATTTTCATTGATGTGCAGATATTAGAATTGTCGTAATGTTATATACATGGCGTATTTTATTCTTACTGGTTCTACACATGTTAATCGCATCTGATTGATCAGTTCACCTTAATAAGTTTAATAAATCGTACTGCACATAGTACAGTACGAAGGTAGCTATATAATTGATTTACATGAAGAATGGCTTATCGCCATCAGTCCCGGGCTGATTGATGCCTATATTCTCACCAATGTGTTTCTCAGGTTTATCGATGATATCTGTAATTAATGCTGCGACACTCTTACGTGATACGATCGTACCTTTGAATGGTTCATTGCGTGAGGTAAGCTCATAATCAATAATATCTTCATCGGTCAGCCAGGCAGGGCGAAGAATTGTATATTCCAGTCCAGAAGCCTCAATTGCATCCGCAGCCCTGCGGAATGGTTTTAGGGGCTCACAAATAACTGCATTATTCCATTCGCCAAATTTTCCTGGAACTTCATCATAAATACCGAGGGAAAGAACAAAGATCAGACGTTTAACATCACAGGCTTTCATCGCAGCGATCACTGAATTTGCCTGAATATCTAAATCTTCCCCCGTAAGGTTGGCATACACAACATCCTGTCCCTGCATGGCCTGCTTCAGTGCTGCATGATTCAGTACATCCCCCATAATAATCTTGCTATTAGTTGGATAGGGTTTGTGGATTTTTGCTGGCTGACGGGCAAATAAAGTTTGTTTAATGGTTTGTTTATCTGCCAGTTGATTAATCACATGGCGGGCTATCTGACCGCCAGCACCAAGAATCAGTACATTTTTCATGAAACTTTTCCCAGATTATTGGCAGCAATATGCCAGGCCATATCACTATTACGGATTTGAATATGTTTCATTACAGAGTTTCCTCAAAGAACGGCGCTAATACTGAAATTGCTTCAGCCACATAGACTTTGCCGTCATAAAGATCCATATGGTTTGCGCCTTCAACAATGTGATAGCGTTTATCCTGGCTTGATGCTCGATCGTACAGGTCGTCACTCATCCATTTGCTCCCTGCCTGGCTGCCCGCCACAATCTGTATCGGCTGAGTCAGGTACACTTCCGCCATATGGTAAGCATCATAGGTAATAATCTGGTTAAGGCTGCGCAAAGTAGCGTAACCCGGTGCTGTTGGATACTGCGCGCGAGGGGTGTGGTAATACTCCCAGGCCTGACGCAGTTCTTCGTTCGGCGCATCGGACTCCTTCATTGGTGCCAGTGGCATGGTGGCGTATTCTCCGCTGCTAATATCGCTGGTTCGGGCGTTTGAACCCGCGTCAACGTATGGTAGGGCATCAATAGATTTCACATTGTTTTCCCAACCATTACGGAACATCGAACCAATATTGACCGCACTAACAGTACCGATGGCCTTGATGCGGCGATCCTGAATTGCAGCATTGGCTGTATATCCTGCACCGGCACAAATTCCCATCGCACCAATTCGGCTATTGTCGACATAAGAAAGCGTTGTCAGATAATCAATCACGGCACTGACGTCTTCAGTACGAATGTATGGGTTTTCTAACTGACGCGGCTCGCCGCCGCTTTCACCTTGATAAGATGCGTCATAAGCAATAGTGACAAATCCCTTTTCCGCCAGTTTTTCGGCATAGGTTCCAGCCGTTTGCTCTTTAACGCCCCCACCTGGGTGAGATACCACAATTGCCGGATACTGACGGGTTTCATCAAATTTTGGAGGGAAATAGATCACTGCAGACAAAGAGATGGTTGGATTATTGCTGTTAGTGAAGCTGACTTTATTATTCATCATTCCGTTCCTCATGGAGTTGTCGGTTCGTTTTAACGGTTGGTGATATCACTATAGATATTGATCATTAAGTTGATTAGACCCAAAATCATGATTAGACCTATCATTTAAATGATTAATAGATTGTATGGAGATACTGAATGAAGCGTGAAGAAATCGCTGATCTGATGGCGTTTGTCGTCGTTGCAGAGGAGCGTAGCTTCACTCGCGCAGCAGCCCGCCTGAGCATGGCGCAGTCAGCTTTAAGCCAGATAGTGCGCCGTATAGAAGAACGATTGGGATTGCGGCTTCTGACACGAACCACGCGCAGCGTTGTACCCACTGAAGCGGGCGAGCATCTTTTGTCTGTTCTTGGCCCTATGTTGCATGACATAGATTCTGCCCTGACATCCCTGAGCGATCTGCAGAACCGCCCATCCGGGACAATACGTATTACTACTGTAGAACATGCAGCAAAAACGATATTGTTACCAGCTATGCGCACATTCCTGAAATCGCATCCTGAAATTGATATCCAGCTTACCATTGATTATGGTTTGACCGATGTCGTTTCTGAACGTTTTGATGCAGGCGTCCGTCTGGGTGGGGAGATGGATAAAGATATGATCGCCATTCGAATCGGGCCAGATATACCAATGGCTATTGTTGGCTCACCGGATTATTTTTCTCGTCGAAGTGCTCCAACGTCAGTGTCACAATTAATAGATCATCAGGCAATTAATTTGTATCTTCCCACATCGGGTACAGCAAATCGCTGGAGATTAATACGCGGTGGACGTGAAGTTCGTGTTCGCATGGAAGGTCAGCTTTTACTGAATACGATAGACCTGATCATTGATGCTGCAATTGATGGGCATGGATTGGCGTATCTACCTTATGATCAGGTTGAGCGGGCTATTAAAGAAAAAAAACTGATACGTGTTTTGGATAAATTCACACCAGATTTACCCGGTTATCACCTGTACTATCCACACCGTCGACATGCTGGCTCGGCATTCTCATTATTTATAGATAGGCTGAAGTATAAAGGTGCTGTTTAGCACTACTTGCTGATACATTAATTTAATTCTTCTCTTAACGTATTCTCAGTTCCTTTCAACGTTTTGGTCATTTTTTATTCTTCGTACAATGGCGACAGATGCTGATTATGATACCGAAAACGGGTTTGAACGTGCGAAGCCCGAACGTAGTGTTCGGAGTTCTATGTGCTTTACCGCATTTTGGAGACTATTATTTACACTAAATCTGATTTGATATATTGATACTTAAAACATTTGATGCTTCCTTTGTCACTTTTTTGATGGAAGTTGTTTGCATTTCTTTAAGGCGAAACAAATAATTACGCATCAATTTTAATGTCGGTTAGAGGGAAACTTATGAAGCACTCTGTTTCAGTCACGTGTTGTGCGCTGTTGGTCAGCAGCATTTCTCTTTCGTATGCTGCTGAAGTTCCGAGCGGCACAGTACTGGCAGAGAAGCAGGAGCTGGTGCGCCACATTAAAGATGAGCCAGCGTCTCTGGATCCCGCTAAAGCCGTGGGCCTGCCGGAGATTCAGGTCATTCGCGATCTGTTTGAAGGACTGGTGAATCAGAACGAGAAAGGGGAGATTGTCCCCGGCGTTGCGACTCAGTGGAAAAGTAATGACAACCGTATTTGGACTTTTACCCTGCGCGATAACGCAAAATGGGCGGATGGCACACCGGTAACGGCGCAAGATTTTGTCTACAGCTGGCAACGTCTGGTGGACCCAAAAACATTGTCGCCATTTGCATGGTTTGCCGCGCTGGCGGGAATCAACAACGCACAGGCGATTATTGATGGTAAAGCCACGCCTGACCAGCTTGGCGTCACCGCAGTTGATGCCCATACTTTGAAAATCCAGCTTGATAAACCGTTGCCGTGGTTTGTGAATTTAACCGCTAACTTTGCCTTCTTCCCGGTGCAAAAAGCCAACGTAGAAAGTAGTAAAGAGTGGACGAAACCCGGAAAACTGATCGGTAATGGCGCTTATGTTCTTAAAGAGCGCGTAGTCAATGAAAAACTGGTCGTGGTACCGAATACCCATTATTGGGATAACGCCAAAACGGTGCTGCAAAAAGTGACCTTCCTGCCAATTAATCAGGAATCCGCAGCCACTAAGCGTTATCTCGCGGGGGATATTGATATCACCGAATCCTTCCCGAAAAATATGTATCAGAAGCTGTTGAAGGATATTCCGGGGCAGGTTTATACGCCGCCGCAGCTCGGGACCTATTATTATGCGTTTAACACGCAAAAAGGGCCGACGGCCGATCAGCGTGTTCGCCTGGCATTAAGTATGACGATAGATCGCCGCCTGATGACCGAAAAAGTGTTGGGGACGGGGGAAAAGCCAGCGTGGCATTTTACACCAGATGTTACTGCCGGTTTTACGCCGGAGCCTTCGCCGTTTGAACAAATGAGTCAGGAAGAACTGAATGCGCAGGCAAAAACTTTGTTGAGCGCAGCTGGTTATGGTCCGCAAAAACCGCTGAAGCTGACGCTTTTGTATAACACTTCAGAAAACCATCAAAAAATTGCGATTGCTGTAGCATCGATGTGGAAAAAGAACCTTGGCGTAGATGTTAAATTGCAGAATCAGGAATGGAAAACCTATATCGATAGCCGTAACACCGGCAATTTTGATGTTATCCGCGCCTCATGGGTAGGGGATTATAATGAACCCTCCACTTTCCTTACGTTGTTAACGTCAACGCATTCAGGGAATATTTCACGCTTTAACAATCCGGCATACGACAAAGTACTGGCCCAGGCATCAACGGAAAATACCGTTAAAGCGCGTAATGCCGATTACAATGCGGCAGAAAAAATCCTCATGGAGCAAGCACCGATTGCACCAATTTATCAATATACCAATGGACGATTAATCAAGCCGTGGCTGAAAGGTTATCCCATTAATAACCCGGAAGATGTGGCGTACAGTCGGACTATGTATATTGTGAAGCATTGATGTGATGGGAATTGGCGTTACCCTTGTGGATAACGCCAGTGATGTCTGATTTAGCGACCCTGGTCCGGCGGTGTAATGTTATCCATATACAGCGTCTGGCTGGGGAAGGCAAAGTCCGCGCCGTGTGACTGTACAATATCGATAATCTTCAAATAAACGTCTTGCTGTGCAGCAAGCCATTCAGCCCATACCGTGGTTTTGGTAAAGCAATAAACCATAATATTCAATGAGGAGTCAGCAAACTGGTTGAAATAAACCAGTAAGGTTTGTCGCTGGTCAATGGCCGGGTGATTTTTCAGCATCTCACGTACGGCTTCGACAATAACGCCCACTTTTGCCGCATCCTCATAACGTAAACCAATGGTCGTGGTAATGCGCCGGTTGGTCATTCGTCCTGGGTTTTCTACGCTGATTGACGAAAACAGCGAGTTCGGTACGTACAACGGACGATTATCAAAAGTCGTAATCTTGGTAATTCGCCAGCCAATTTCCGATACTGTACCTTCGATATTTCTGTCCGGTGAACGGATCCAGTCGCCAATACTAAAAGGACGGTCGAAATAGAGCATAATCCCGGAAAAGAAGTTACTCAGAATATCTTTACCGGCCATACCGACAGCCAGACCACCAATACCACCAAAGGTCAACAAGCCAGAAAGGCTCATGCCGAAATGTTCGCCATAAAGCAGAACAAGCACCACAATAATGGTGATTTTGATGATACGCGACATAATCCGCGCACTGGTGATATCGCGACCTTTTTTAATCTGCTGTTTTTCAAACTGATTTATCAGCAGAAATAGTTTAATCGTCAGAATAACCGCAATCAGGGACGTACAGATAAAATCGATAACGCCTGGGGTGATAAATTTGAGTTTATAGTTTTCTATAACATAATTAATGATGCTACCAACAGCACTGATAATTATGGTGTAGATTAAAAATTGCACCGCATGGAATAAAAATCCTTTTCTTTTACGATTTCCGCGGCGAAACCAAAAGCTCATCAGAATCAATGCTGCGCAGCTACCGAAAATAATGACCAGATTAAGCGCATTATTTGTAAACAGTTCAGCGATCATTGTTTTATCAGGCTCCTCCAGATAATTGTCGTCATGCCGGAAACCCCTGGCGGGGCTATTTTACCGCGACAATTCATTCAGATCATCAATAGTCAGGGAAGGAAGTAGCAACATTAGCTAACTAATCAATGCGTTGATTGTAAATCCAGCTAAGAGGTGAGGTTTTCAGAGCAGACAACGGTAAAATGTCATGGTATTGTTATGTTTAGGTAACAAGAAATTTGTCTGCACAAGGATTACATCATGATTATGGCGAAACTGAAGTCAGCGAAAGGGAAGAAATTTCTCTTTGGTTTGTTGGCGGTTTTCATTATTGCGGCGTCGGTTGTGACTCGCGCGACCATCGGCGGCGTGATAGAACAGTACAATATTCCGCTGTCTGAGTGGACGACATCAATGTATGTGATTCAGTCATCGATGATTTTTGTTTATAGCCTGGTCTTTACTGTGTTACTGGCAATCCCGTTGGGAATTTATTTCCTTGGCGGCGAAGAGCAGTAAGTAAAAAATAGGCCCGTTAACTCGGGCCTTGTCAGTTATTGAAGAGTCGTTAATCGTCTTCTTCGTCATCCAGTTCAACGGGTGTCTGATATTGGTCAGGTTTAATGACCAGCAGGTCGCAGCGAAGATGATCAATCACCTGTTCCGCCGTGTTGCCGAGGAATGCTGCTGAAATACCGGTGCGTCCGACCGTGCCCAGAACCACAATCCCCGCCTGTAAATGCTCCGCCAAATCAGGAATCACCTCTTCTGGCAGACCTTTTTCTACGTGCGTCATGTTTTCATTAATGCCGAATTTCTGCCGCAGGGCTTTCATTGCCAGCAAATGTTGCCCACGAATGGCATCGTTATAAACGCTCGGATCAAATTCCGGCAGTTCAATCGCGATATTAATTGGCGTTACCGGATAAGCGCCAACCAGATGAACTTCGGTATGGTTGACTTGTTCCGCCAGTTCGATCGTCTCTTTGACCAGTTTTTCATTGAGCGCATTATGGTACGGCTCTTCACTGGCGAGATTCACCGCCACCAGCGCCTTACCCCCTTCCGGCCACGGCTGGTCTTTCACCATCCACACCGGGCTTGGGCATTTGCGTAACAGATGCCAGTCCGTTGGCGTAAAAATCACCGCTTCCAGACGGTCATGTTGGTGCGCCATTTTTAGCACCAAATCGTGCCCGCCGCTGATCACTTCCTGAATGATGGCTTCGAAAGGACGGTTATGCCAGACCACTTTAATTTCAATGGGAACGCCAGCATTGAGATAATATTTTGCCTGCTCGTGGATCCAGGCTGTACGCTGGCTGATGACGCCCTGACGCATAGCGGTACGTTCGTCCGGGGAGAGCAGGGTAGTCATTTCGTATGAGAAGTCATAGATCGGCAAAAAGGCTTTAATTTTGCCACCAATCCGTTGATGTAAATAAACAGCTCGCCGCAATGCTGGTTGGTCGTCCTGGTTAGGATCGATAACAACGAGCATGTTCTGATACATAGCCATACAGGGTCTCCTTACAACAACTGTCAACGCAGTTTGTAATTAAAAGATTAACCCATATCTGGTGAATGAAACAGTGATGAACCTTCTGCCAGATCAATAAATCAGAAAAATTTAATGATATGACAGAAGGATAGTGAGTTATGCGGAAAAATCAGGCAACGTTACGCGTATGACCAGCAAGCTGGGCCAGCGCGTCGTTATTTTCGATGGTGATGTATTTACCTTTGACTGCCAGCATACCGCTTTTCTGGAAGCGACCCAGCAGACGGCTGATGGTTTCTACCGTCAGGCCCAGATAGTTACCGATATCGCCACGAGTCATCGTCAGGCGGAATTCACGAGGGGAGAAGCCGCGTTGGGCAAAACGACGGGACAGGTTGTAGATGAATGCTGCCAGACGTTCCTCGGCATTTTTCTTCGACAACAGCAGGATCATGTCCTGATCGCCTTTGATTTCACCGCTCATCAGACGCATCATCTGCTGACGCAGATTCGGCATTTTACCAGACAAATCGTCCAGCGTTTCGAACGGGATTTCACATACCATCGAGGTTTCCAGCGCCTGCGCGAAGCTCGGGTGATGACCGCTGCCGATAGCGTCAAATCCCACCAGGTCGCCTGCTAAATGGAAACCAGTGATTTGCTCGTCGCCTTGCTCAGTGATGGTATAACTTTTAATCGTACCGGAGCGGATGGCATAAAGCGATTTAAGTTCATCTCCAGCCTTAAACAGCGTCTGGCCTTTCTGAATAGGCTTCTTCCGCTCAATGATATTATCAAGCTGATCAAGCTCATGTTCGTTGAGTGTGAACGGGATGCAAAGCTGGCTGATGCTGCAATCCTGGCAATGGATAGCACAACCGCCAGACTGAATGCGCCGTATAATTCGCTTTTCCGGGATCATAGGTCTGCTCAAGCCGTAATTGATATTTGTCAATTTTAACATCTTTTTAGGGAGCAAGTAAGTCTAAGCAAACCTTAACAGCAGAGAATTCCGATATTAGATGTAAATATATGTCTATCTATTTGAAAACCCTTAAGTTGTTAAGGGTAACTTTACATAAAAGTGTGAACAAGCTGGCACAAATTGTTTAATGTTTACAGCAAAAGATAACCTTCGTGGCGTAATAACCACTCTTTTCGCTGAACTCCGCCTGCATATCCGGTCATGGTACCGTTTCTGCCAATGACCCGATGACAAGGCACAACAATGCTGATGGGATTCGATCCGTTAGCCGCACCAACGGCACGCGCCGCGCCAGGGCGACCCAATTGTTCGGCCAGTTGACCGTAATGCATTACCTGCCCGCAGGGGATAGTACGTAGTGTTTTCCAGACTTCGCGCTGAAATGGCGTCCCCCCCGTGGCAGTGGGAAGCGTATCAATAATGCTAAGATTACCGGCAAAATATTCACGAAGCTTGTCGCTTAAACCACCTGGGTTGGTGGCAGAAATGCGTTCATAGCCTTCTTTGCGGTAATGGATGTCCAGCAGCTGCACCATGCGTTCGCTGTACTCTTCCCATTCAACCGCCCGCAGGCGAAATTGCTCATCGCAAATCACCCACAGTGGACCCAGTGGCGTGACAATTTTTTCTTCAAGTAATCTCAGCATCCGTTCTCTCTTAAGACAAACGTGGGTAAATCCCCGGACCTATCGGCAGACCGACAAGATACCACGCCAGCAACATCAGCAGCCATACCACCAAAAAGATAAGTGGATAGGGCAAAACTAACGAATAGTAAGTACCCAGTTTCGCGTCTGGTTTGTAGCGTTGCAGGAATCCAAGAAACAGTGGAACAAAAGGAGATACCGGCGCTAAAGGCAATACGGATGAGTCGGCAATACGAAAGAGGATTTGCGCAAATGCCGGGTGAAAGCCAAGTAGCATAAACATCGGTACGAAAATGGGGGCCAGAATCGACCAGATTGCGGAACCGCTGGCGATAAACATGCATAAGAAAGAGGAAAGCAACGCCATACCGACAAACGCCGGGATGCCGCTAAGCCCTGAACTTTCCAGTATATCGGTCAGCCCCACGGCGATGAATTTCCCCATGTTGCTCCAGTTAAACATGGCGACAAACTGGGCGAGGGGAAAAACCATCACGATAAATCCCGCCATCTCTTTCATCGGTTCAATCATTAATTGCGGTAAATCCGCCTGACGTCGAATTGTGCGGGTAGCGATGCCATAAGCCAGCGAGACCACAAAGAAAAAAAGAATGATCAGTGGCACGATACCTTTAATAAAGGGTGATGGCATCACGGTGTGATTAATCGGATCGCGCAATATCCCGTTTTCCGGGATCACCATCAGCGCAATCGCAGCAATAAAAAGTAGCGATACGACACCTGCTATGCGTAAACCAAAACGCTGACTTTCGGTCAATGTCTGCAGTTTCTCATCGCTGTTTCCCTGCCATTGACCTAACCGTGGCTCGATGATTTTGTCGGTTATCAGGCCGCCAACAATCGTCAGTACGACTACGGAGCTGGCCATAAAATACCAGTTATCAATTACACTGACGTGCATTTGCGGATTGAACGCAGCCGCCGCTTCCGTGCTGATCCCCGACAGCAACACGTCGGTTGTGACAATCAGTAAATTAGCCGTAAAGCCGCAACCTACGCCTGCAATGGCAGCCAGTAAACCTGCAACTGGATGCCTGCCCACCGCCAGAAAAATCAGTGCACCCATCGGTGGCATGATCACTAACGCCGCATCGGAAGAAATGTGGCTGAAAAAAGCAATAAACAGCACCATATAACTGGCGTAGCGGGCATTAACATGCGATGCCATTTTAACCATCAACGCTGGCAGTAAGCCGACGCGCTCCGCCAGACCGGCACCTAAAACCAGCGCCAGGATCGCGCCAAGTGGAGCAAAACCGCTAAAGTTTTTAATAACATTGGGTAAAAACCAGTGTAATCCTTCCACACTGAGCAGGTTTTTCACGACCACCGGCGTACCATCGGTCGGGTTTTTCGCACTGACGCCAAAGGCCGACAAAATTGCCGTCGTAACCATGAGTACGATAATCAAATAGATAAAGAGCAAAAAAGGATGGGGAACCTTGTTACCAATTCTTTCGACCCAGCCATAGAGCTTCCCGGATTGGGAGGACGACGGTATGGATGACATACTCATGGGCATTCCTCGTTTGTTGTGTTTGCGTTGTTGTTGTTATTTTAAAGGTGACGGTGTCACGTTTTTCGGGATAGGGCAGTGATACGGTTGCGTGTCCGTAACTTGCTGATGCTCTTGTTGGCATTCTTGCAATAGCCCTGAATCAATGAAGAGATTAAGTGTGGTTGCTGCCATAGTTTTCGCCGCCAGCAGCATTCCTTTATGAGCAATAGATGTTCGCCCCTGGCTAACCAGTTGCCACGTATGTAGCGGGGTACCGACGGCAAAGCAGGGGCTGAAACACTGGGCAACAGGCAGTTTCCAACTGACGTCGCCGACATCAGTCGATGCCGCAAGCACGTTATCGGTGGCGGCATATGGAGCGACTTCATTCGCCAGTACCGTTTCACGATGACGTAGTGCAAAAGCCTTGCCGTTTTCGCCACCGGTTGCAGCGATATTATTCAGACTGTTTTGCCGATCGTTGGGGGTGAGCGTAGCCTGAATTTGTTTCGCAAAAGCCAGTTCTTCGCAGTTCCATTCCGGGGTACCAAAATGGGATAGGGCTCGGTACATGGCATTTTCTAAGGTGCGATTCGGGAGATAACTGGAACAGGCTTTGTCGAAGCGGCATTCAACCGTGGTTTCGGTCATCAATGCCGCACCTTCGGCGATTTTGGCGACCCGATCATAAATATGCTGCACATCGGTCATTTCGGGGGCGCGGATAAGATAAAGCACTTCTGCCTGCGCCTGGACCACGTTGGGCGAGATCCCGCCGCTATCTGTGATGGCATAGTGTACGCGCGCTTTTTCAATAATATGTTCGTTGAGGAAGTTGGTGCCAGTGGTCATCAACGTTACGGCATCAAGGGCGCTGCGTCCCAAATGAGGGGAATTCGCGGCATGTGCTGCGATCCCTTTAAAGCGCCATGATGCCTGAATGTTTGCCAGCGTGCGGGTATTGAACATACCGGCAAAGGCTTCCGGGTGCCAGGTGAGTGCCGCATCCACATCATCAAATACCCCCTCGCGGACCATGAACGTTTTACCCGAGCCGCCTTCTTCGCCAGGACAACCATAAAAGCGCACCGTGCCGCATTGCCCATATTGTTCCAGCCATTTCTTGACGGCTATTGCTGCGGCAAAGGCGGCGGTTCCCAGCAAATTGTGTCCGCAACCGTGACCATTTTCACCGGGCGTCGCGGATGTAGGTTGCGCGCAACCTGCTTGCTGACTTAAACCTGCCAGGGCGTCATATTCCCCCAGCAGGGCGATAACCGGTTTGCCTTGACCAAACGAAGCAATAAAGGCATTTGGGATATTGCCTACGTTGCGGGTAACGGTGAAGCCTGCAGACTCCAGCGCCGAAGCCAGATGCTCCGCTGACCAGAACTCTTCAAAACGTGTTTCTGGATGATCCCAGATTTGATCGGCAATATCGGTATAACGTTGGCGATCGGCTTCAATCGCATCGTCGATAAAACGATAGATTTCCTGCATCAGATACCTCGCGTCCAGGGAAAATTGAGCGCGGTGCGCGCCAGCGTTTCGACGGCAATAGCGAGAACCTGCTCGTCAAAATCGAATTTTTCGTTGTGATGACCTGCCGCCAGCTGTGTGCCAAACACCATATAGGAGGCTTGCCCTTGATGTTGCTGCACGCGGGCCATCATTAATGTGGCATCTTCGGAACCCGCAGGCGCTTCAACACGTTCAATGGCTTGATTGACCCCCGGGACCTGAGCTGCCTGACTTTGCAACCATGCGACCCATTGCGGCGAAGGAGAACTGGCGGTAGCTGCACCCATCAGACGAGTTTCAACGCCGACACCATACATGGTTGCTGCGCCCTGAATCGCTTGTTGTGCACGTTCAAAAACATATTGATTAATGACGTCGCTGGCCCCGCGTGTTTCCACTTTCAGCAACGCTGAGGCGGGAACAACATTACGACCGCTTCCTGCCTGCATAACGCCCACGTTTACTCTGGAAGCGCCTTCGCTGTGCGGGGCGATTGCATGCAGTGCAAGAGTTGCTTGTGCTGCCGCCAACAAGGCATTGTGACCGTCTTCTGGTTTTGCGCCTGCGTGAGCGGCGGTCCCGGTGAAGTGCGCGTCAAATTTGGTGGTTGCCATAAAATTATCACTGCCGCACACCACGGTGCCCGCAGGTACGCCAGTGCCAATGTGCACGGCAGTAAAATAATCAACATCATCCACTACACCTGCATCGACCATCGCCCGCGCGCCACGCGTACCTTCTTCTGCAGGTTGAAAAATCAGTTTGATGACGCCATGTAGTCCGGACTCGAACTGTTTAAGGGTATGCGCCAGCCCAAGTCCAATGGCGGTATGTCCATCATGACCACAGGCATGCATCATTCCGGCGTTACATGACGCAAAACCGTCGCGGTAGGGGCGATGGCTGACATCCCGTTCTTCACTGAGATCCAGCGCGTCCATATCGACACGGAAAGCCATCACCGGACCGGGGCGACCGGTATCCAGGGTAGCGACGATGCCAGTGAAACCGCCTTCAAAAGCCGCAATCCATTGTTCTAGCGCACCCTGTTGACGAGCGCGCTCGAATTCGCGTTGTAGAGTGAATTCATCAGGTAATCCCATCCGGCTACTTTCATTAACTACTTCGCGGCCCAGCGCCAGTGAATAACCGAGCTGGTGCAATTCTTCCGCAACAAGGGTGGCAGTGCGGAATTCCACCCAGCCAGACTCTGCATAGTGGTGAAAATCACGTCGCCAGTGCGATAATTTTGGGGCAAACGAATTAACAAATTGATTCAAAGACTCCATAACCTTTCCCGTCATCAGTAAAAAGTGTGACCCGGTTCACGTAGCGATAGTTTTTACTTATCACTAACTGATTTTTCACAGTTTTAACCGTTCATAAATTACCCTGACACAATCATCTGCATTAAAGTAGATGCCAGTTTCTTTGGTCTGATAAATAACGGTTATCGGTGGCGTCATGGCTTTTCAGGTAAAAATTCATCAAATTCGGGCTTTTGTTGAAGTGGCTCGTCAGGGCAGCATTCGCGGAGCGAGCCGAATGTTGAATATGTCGCAACCGGCACTGAGTAAATCTATTCAGGAGCTGGAAGAAGGGTTGGCGGCACAACTCTTTTTTCGCCGTAGTAAAGGCGTGACGTTAACTGATGCCGGTGAAAGTTTTTATCAGCACGCCAGTCTTATTCTTGAAGAGCTGCGCGCAGCGCAAGAGGATATTCGCCAACGACAAGGGCAACTGGCAGGGCAAATTAATATCGGCATGGGGGCCAGTATTTCCCGCAGTCTGATGCCAGCTGTCATATCTCGTTTTCATCAGCAGCATCCGCAGGTAAAAGTACGCATTATGGAAGGGCAACTGGTGTCGATGATTAATGAATTGCGCCAGGGAGAACTGGATTTCACCATCAATACCTATTATCAGGGACCCTACGACCACGAATTTACTTTTGAGAAATTACTGGAAAAGCAATTCGCGATCTTTTGCCGCCCGGGACATCCCGCCATTGGTGCCCGTTCGATCAAACAGTTACTGGACTACAGCTGGACAATGCCGACGCCACACGGCAGCTACTACAAACAGTTGAGTGAATTGCTTGACGATCAGGCGCAAACGCCACAGGTCGGTGTAGTCTGCGAGACGTTCTCAGCCTGTATCAGTCTGGTGGCAAAAAGCGATTTTCTCAGCATACTACCTGAAGAAATGGGCTGCGATCCCTTGCACGGACAGGGGCTGGTGATGTTGCCGGTTAGCGAAATTTTACCGAAAGCGACCTATTATTTGATTCAGCGGCGTGATAGTCGCCAGACACCACTGACCGCGTCATTAATCACGCAATTTCGGCGAGAATGCGGCTATCTGCAAAGTTAAAACTGCATAAAAAAATAGAGCCTGTCGACATCCGCCAGACTCTACAGTACACACAGCAGTGCATCCTCGTCTTAAATCCGGCCTGGGGTCCTGGTGGCCGGTGACAGTGTTATAACGGTTTTACCCATCCGTTGCCAATTTTCTTCAGTGACAGATTTCACGAAAATATAAGTTAAATCATTTGTCTTGTGATTGCATAATCATGCATCGTTAATCGACGAGTAAATTTACCGGGCGAGTAGCCCGTTCGACGCTTAAACATATTGCCGAACGATTCAGCTGAGGCATAGCCCAGACGATGGGCAATTTTGGTCAACGAATATCCATCATCAAGAAGCGTCACTGCAGAAATAACGTGCATTTGCTGAACCCAGTGGCGAAATGTTAATCCCGTCTCTTTAACAAATAAGCGCATGAGTGTACGGCTACTGACGTTAATTTTATCCGCTAGATTATCCAGTGTTGGCAGATACCCTTGGTTGTTTAGCAAATTCTCACAAAGCTGCTGTAGCCGCTCATCATTTGGCCAAGGGAGTTCAAGTGACATTTTCACCCCCATTTTTATTTCCTGAAGTATCAGTGTCTCGAGGGCTGAAAAACGTAACTGTTGTTTATCTGTGGTACTTTGCGACGGTGGAAGTTGGTTAATTGCAATTAGTAATTCCCTTAACAGGGGTGAAATACCCGTCATGAAGCAAACTTTTCCCAGCGTTTCACTTTCCGCTTCTGAAACCAGTACGGTTTTTAAAAGTACGTTGCCTGTCGCAACAAACTTATGCGGCATTTGTGGGGGCAGCCAAAGCGCGCTGCTGGCATGCACTAACCAGACGCTTTCTCCAGCCCATACACGAACGACTCCTTCAGCCGGGTAAAGCAACTGGGCATAGAGATGTTTATGCCAGGGAACTGTGCCTCCATTCAGATGTTCCGAATCCAGTCCGATAATGTGATGCCCTGGTGATGCTTTGGGTTGCAGTGTGATTGTCATTTACAGTAGGTATTTTGTCAGAAATCATCAAATAAGCCATGTTAAATTTTAAATATGACGAATGCAAGTTTCCGGATATATACGGTGTAAAGAGTGATGATAATTTCTAAAAAACAGCTTATTGGGGTGGTAGCGATCGGTATTATTTTGGCTGGCGTTGCCTTTTTTATCTGGTGGGTAAGCAAAGGAAGATTTATACAGACGACGGATGATGCTTACATTGGTGGTAATATCACCACGGTGGCAAGTAAAGTTTCTGGTTATATTTCTGCTATAGAGGTGCGCGATAATCAGAGCGTAAAAAAAGGCGATATTATCCTGCGTCTCGATGATCGGGATTATCGTGCAAATGTCGCCAGGCTTGAGGCAAAAATAAAAAGTAGCAAAGCCAATCTCGAAAGCATTCAAGCCACTATTACGATGCAGCAGTCGATAATTCAAAGTGCCAGTGAAACATGGCAGGCAGTAAAACATGAGGAGCAAAAGCGCCTGCGAGATACTGAACGTTATGAAAAACTCGCACAATCAGCGGCAATATCGCAACAAGTTATTGATAACGCAAGGTTTGACTACCAGCAGGTCACAGCAAAGGAGCGCAAAGCCGCGAACGATTTCATGGTGGAGAAGCAACGGCTGGCAGTTTTATCTGCTCAGGAAGAAAACGTACGTGCAAGTATCGAAGAAGTTCAGGCCGCTTTGACTCAGGCACTACTGGATCTGGAATATACCCTTGTTCGTGCGCCGATTGATGGCATTGTCGCAAACCGCAGCGCCCATACAGGCAGTTGGGTGGAAGGCGGCACATCGTTAGTTTCACTAGTACCAGTCAGTGAGTTGTGGGTTGATGCAAATTATAAAGAAAACCAAATAGCGGGAATGAAGCCAGGAATGAAGGCTGAGATCCGTGCTGATATTCTCAAAGGGGAAGTGTTTCACGGTCACATTGAAAGCCTTTCCCCAGCGACAGGAGCCAGTTTCAGCTTGATTCCGATAGAAAATGCCACTGGCAATTTCACCAAAATTGTTCAGCGTGTCCCGGTACGGATTGCATTTGACGACGCAAAGGAATTAAAGCAACTTCTTCGCCCGGGGCTGTCCGTCACCGTCAGTGTTGATGAGAGATGATGTCTATGCGTAAACATATTGCTTTCGCCAGTATGTGTATGGGATTATTTATTGCTCAGCTTGATATTCAAATTGTATCGTCATCCCTAAATGAAATAGGTGGTGGTCTGTCCGCAGGTAAAGACGAAATGGCCTGGCTTCAGACCAGCTATTTAATTGCTGAGATTATTGTTATTCCGCTCTCTGGGTGGCTGTCACGGGTATTTTCCACTCGTTGGCTTTTTACTCTATCCGCGGGAATATTTACTTTAATGAGTATCGCGTGTGGACTTGCATGGAATATTCAGATCATGATTTTGTTTCGTGCTTTACAGGGAGCGGCTGGCGCATCCATGATCCCTTTAGTTTTCACGACGGCGTTTATTTATTACCAGGGTAAAGAGTTGGGGTTGGCTGCTGCGGTAGTCAGTGCGCTGGCCTCACTGTCACCGACGCTAGGGCCAACTCTGGGGGGCTGGATCACTGATAACCTCGACTGGCGATGGCTATTTTATATCAATATATTACCTGGCATATATTTAGTTTTGAGTATTCCTTTTCTGGTTAATTTTGATAAACCTGATCTCTCTTTACTGAAAGTTGCTGATTATCCGAGTATTATCCTGTTGGCCATGACACTGGGATGTCTGGAATATACCCTTGAAGAAGGAGCGCGCTGGGGATGGCTGGATGATAATACTATTTTGCTGACATCAGTTCTGGCATTGGTGAGTTTTATTTTATTTGCTGCGCGTACACTTACAATATCCAATCCGATAATGGATCTTCATGCTTTTAAGGATAAAAATTTCACGCTGGGATGTTTTTTTTCTTTTTCTGGAGGGGTTGGGATATTCTCTACTGTATATTTAATACCTATGTTTTTGGGGCAGGTTCGCGGATTAAATGCCGAAGAGATAGGTTTTGCCGTTTGCACAACAGGTATTTTCCAGTTATTTTCTGTTCCCTTTTACTTCTGGTTAAGTAAAAAAATAAATCTGCGATGGCTGTTGATGGCGGGGCTGGGTGGGTTTGTGTTTTCAATGTATCTTTTTACCCCTATAACCCACGAATGGGGATGGCAGGAGTTACTGTTTCCACAGGCAATTAGAGGGATTTCGCAGCAGTTTGCGATGGCCCCCATCGTAACATTAACGCTGGGGGGAACTCCAAAAGAACGGCTGAAGTTAGCCTCTGGTGTATTTAATTTAACACGTAATCTTGGGGGCGCGATTGGTATTGCCCTGTGTGGCTCTATTCTCAATAATCGAACTAATTTTCATTTTTCGAGAATGGGTGAAAAAATGGTTTCTGTTCCCCATACGGTGAATGACTTCATTTCCAGAAGTGCTTTGTTTTTTAATCGCAGTGGAAGTGACCAGACATCGGAAATACTAGCTTCAACCAAATTATTGAGTCAATTGATGCTGAGGGAGGCGCAAACTATGGCATTTTCGGATACCTTTCTGCTAATCAGTGGTCTGTTATTTATCGCATTTTTGTTGGTTCCTGCTATGAATAAATCATCCTGATCGGAGCCTGTGCTGAATTAAACTCGGGCTAAACTGTTCGATACTGCTAACAGGCTAGTATAAAATGCCCCGCCTGCGCAGATACTCACAGGTATGAAGTAGAGTATTGTTTCAATCTGTGAAGGGAACGATGCAGTAAGTATGAACAATTAACCCGTCTGAATCACGACGTGTGAAGCTGCATAGGAGGTTACATGAACCTTGACGACAAATCGCTGTTTCTTGACGCCATGGAAGATGTCCAGCCGCTGAAACGTGCTACAGATGTCCACTGGCATCCAACGCGTAACCAACGTGCGCCGCAGCGTATCGACACGCTGCAACTTGATAATTTCCTCACCACCGGATTTCTCGACATCATCCCGCTAAGTCAGCCGTTGGAGTTTCGGCGGGAAGGGTTGCAACATGGGGTGCTGGATAAGCTGCGCAGTGGTAAATATCCGCAACAGGCGAGCCTGAATCTTTTGCGCCAGCCGGTGGAAGAGTGCCGCAAAATGGTGTTCAGTTTCATTCAACAAGCCCTGGCGGATGGTTTGCGTAATGTGCTGATTATTCATGGTAAAGGGCGGGAAGATAAATCGCATGCCAATATTGTCCGCAGCTATGTGGCGCGCTGGTTGACCGAATTTGATGATGTCCAGGCATATTGTACCGCGCTACCGCATCATGGCGGCAGCGGGGCGTGTTACGTCGCACTACGTAAAACGGCACAGGCAAAGCAAGAAAACTGGGAGCGCCACGCTAAGCGCAGTCGTTGATCTCGAGACGCATCCGCGGCTTATGCCGCCAGCACGCGGTTGCGTCCATCATTTTTCGCCCGATACAAAGCATCATCAACGCGTTTAAACAGTTCATCGATGCTTTCATTTCCTTCGTGATGCGCCACACCAATGCTGACGGTAAAGCGTGGTAAGCCCGAAATACCCACTTTTGCCACGCTTACGCGGATAGTTTCAGCCAGCGAAAGCGCGGTATCCAGTGGGGTTCTTGGTAGCAATAAGACAAACTCTTCGCCTCCCCAACGAAACACCAAATCGCCTTTGCGAGCGCAACTTTCGAGAGTGCGGGCGAGGGTGCATAACACCTCATCACCTTTAGAATGCCCATAGAGATCGTTAATGTGTTTAAAACGATCGGTGTCGATGAGCAATAAGCTGTAATCCTGAGCGATGGCGAGGTGCTGCATTTGGCCTGGCTCGGTAATGTGATAAAACTGTCGCCGATTCAGTAATCCGGTCATCGCGTCATGGTGGGCAGCATGTTCCAGCTGCTCCTCCAGCCGTTTTTGCTCAGTAATATCATGCACAATACATAACATGAGCTTGTCGCCATAAATTTCAATCGGACCGGCATAGGTCTGCACATGACGAGTCGAACCATCCGCCAGTTTATGAACAAAATTCAAAGGCTTATGGCCACCGGGTAAATGCGAAATTTCATGCATGATAGGCATGACGCGTCGCCCGAGCATATTTATTTCCCAGGTATGTTTCTGGCACATCGTTTCATGGTTATAGCCATAGAAATTGAGCGCGGCGAGGTTAGCATCGACGATTTGGCCATCTCGTGAGGGGTCAATCAACAACATTGGTGCAGAGTTAGTCAGAAAAAAGCGCGCATAAAAACCTTGTTTTTTGCGCTGATAATTTGCCGAGCGACTGGCTTTTAAACCCAGCGTTGCCGGTGCTTCGATACCTTCGAAAATAATCACCGGTTCTGCTTCTGTCAGCTTTCGCAAAACAAGCCGACAGCTCAATGCTGTTTCCTCTTCATTGCGCTGAACGGTGAGGATTTCGATAATATCGTGTTGGTTTTGCAGATCGGAGAGGTATTTCGGCAGTTCTTTTTGTGAGGAGACGGAATAGGGACCGGTTCGTAGCTGACTAAACGTGAGGTCTTGCATCAACAGTCGCGCCGCGCTGTTGGCATAAATTAACTGTTCCTCAAAGGGCGAAACGATCCAGACAGGACTGGTGAGTAAGTCCAGGGTATTGAAGTTGTGCGTAATCATTGAGATCCCGTTATTTTTATCAATTTTTGTTGCTATCCGATCGCAAAAAAGCCACGTCATATGATCAGATAATTCTGATAATGATAGACGCTATTTAACACTTCACACGGTTTGTATATGGAAAAGCATTTTGCTTTTTGTATTCAATTTAGACAGAATTTTATTAATCATTTCAGGGTAATGGGGTGATGAGATGTTGCGTAACAGGGCCAGAAGGCTAGACTACAAAATAATGCGTTGATGATGGAGGCACTGTGGAAGCGATTAAGGGATCGGACGTTAATGTCCCGGATGCAGTATTTGCCTGGATGCTGGATGGTAGAGGCGGCGTTAAACCGCTGGAAAATACAGATGTGATTGATGAAGCGCATCCCTGCTGGCTCCACCTTAATTATGTACACCATGATAGCGCCCAATGGCTGGCGACAACACCGCTGCTTCCCAATAACGTACGTGATGCGCTGGCGGGCGAGAGCACACGGCCCCGAGTCAGCCGTCTCGGTGAAGGCACGCTGATTACATTGCGCTGTATAAACGGCAGCACCGATGAACGCCCCGATCAACTGGTCGCCATGCGTGTATATATGGACGGGCGGTTAATTGTTTCGACCCGACAACGCAAAGTGCTGGCGCTGGACGATGTGGTAAGCGATCTGGAAGAGGGCACGGGTCCGACCGATTGCGGGGGATGGCTGGTGGATGTATGTGATGCGTTGACCGATCATTCCAGCGAATTTATTGAGCAGCTGCACGATAAAATTATCGACCTTGAAGATAATCTCCTTGATCAGCAAATTCCACCGCGTGGATTCCTGGCTCTGCTGCGCAAACAATTAATTGTGATGCGTCGCTATATGGCACCGCAACGTGATGTTTATGCTCGTCTTGCCAGTGAACGTTTGCCGTGGATGAGCGATGACCAACGCCGTCGTATGCAGGATATTGCCGATCGCCTTGGGCGCGGGCTTGACGAAATCGACGCCTGTATAGCACGGACTGGCGTGATGGCTGATGAAATCGCTCAGGTGATGCAGGAAAATTTAGCGCGTCGTACCTATACAATGTCGTTGATGGCAATGGTCTTTTTACCCAGTACCTTTCTGACCGGGTTATTTGGCGTCAACCTTGGTGGGATCCCTGGCGGCGGGTGGCAATTCGGATTTTCAATTTTTTGTATTCTGTTAGTTGTTCTTATTGGTGGTGTTGCTTTATGGTTGCATCGTAGTAAATGGTTGTAACAAAAGCAATTTTTCCGGCTATCTGTATACAAAAACGCCGCAAAGTTTGAGCGAAGTCAATAAACTCTCTACCCATTCAGGGCAATATCTCTCTTGCAGGTGAATGCAACGTCAAGCGATGGGCGTTGCGCTCCATATTGTCTTACTTCCTTTTTTGAATTACTGCATAGCACAATTGATTCGTACGACGCCGACTTTGATGAGTCGGCTTTTTTTTGCCTGTTATTTATCAGCGTCTACCCTTTAAGAGTCCACCCAATGACCGGAGGGAAATATGACGACACTTATTTATTTGCAAATTCCTGTCCCTGAACCGATTCCTGGCGATCCTGTTCCAGTGCCCGATCCGATCCCTCGCCCGCAACCCATGCCTGACCCACCACCCGATGAAGAACCGATTAAATTGTCGCATCGTGAGCGTAGATCTGCGAGGATACGCGCCTGCTAACTTTGCGTCGATGACCACGAGAATAGATTGTGACCGCTTTTTCTACCCTGAATGTTTTGCCTCCCGCCCAACTCACGAACCTTAATGAGTTGGGTTATTTAACCATGACGCCGGTGCAGGCCGCCGCGCTTCCGGCGATCCTTGCCGGAAAAGATGTTCGCGTGCAGGCGAAAACCGGCAGCGGCAAAACGGCGGCTTTTGGCCTCGGCTTGTTACAGCAAATTGATGCGTCGCTATTTCAAACCCAGGCTTTAGTGCTGTGTCCTACGCGTGAACTGGCGGATCAGGTGGCAGGTGAATTGCGTCGGCTGGCGCGTTTTCTACCAAATACCAAAATTTTGACGTTGTGCGGTGGTCAACCGTTCGGTATGCAGCGTGATTCGTTGCAACATGCGCCGCATATTATCGTGGCAACGCCGGGCCGTTTGTTGGATCATCTGCAAAAAGGCACGGTATCACTGGATGCGTTGAATACGCTGGTGATGGATGAGGCCGACCGCATGCTGGATATGGGATTTAGCGACGCCATTGATGATGTCATCCGTTTTGCGCCAGCATCTCGACAGACGCTTCTGTTTTCGGCAACCTGGCCGGAAGCCATCGCCGCAATCAGCGGACGAGTGCAACGCGATCCTTTAGCGATTGAAATTGACTCAACAGATGCTCTGCCACCTATTGAACAACAATTTTATGAGACATCCAGCAAAGGCAAAATTCCGTTGTTGCAACGGTTATTAAGTTTACATCAGCCATCCTCTTGCGTGGTGTTTTGCAATACCAAAAAAGATTGCCAGGCTGTCTGCGACGCGCTGAATGAAGTAGGGCAAAGTGCATTGTCGTTACACGGCGATCTGGAGCAACGTGATCGCGATCAGACCCTGGTACGTTTTGCTAACGGTAGCGCCCGTGTACTGGTTGCGACTGATGTTGCTGCGCGAGGTCTGGATATTAAATCGCTTGAGCTGGTGGTGAACTTTGAGCTGGCGTGGGATCCTGAAGTTCATGTACATCGCATCGGTCGTACAGCGCGTGCAGGAAATAGCGGTCTGGCGATCAGTTTCTGTGCCCCGGAAGAAGCACAGCGGGCCAATATCATTTCTGACATGTTGCAGATAAAACTTAACTGGCAAACGCCGCCAGTTAATAGTTCCATTGTGCCGCTGGAAGCCGAAATGGCAACGTTATGTATCGATGGCGGGAAAAAAGCCAAAATGCGCCCGGGTGATGTATTAGGTGCGCTGACAGGAGATATCGGGCTTGATGGCGCAGATATTGGCAAAATCGCCGTGCATCCGGCGCATGTCTATGTCGCGGTGCGTCAGGCTGTTGCTCATAAAGCATGGAAACAGTTACAGGGCGGGAAGATTAAAGGAAAAACGTGCCGGGTGCGGTTATTAAAATAATGAAATGTTGAATCGCAGGGTGCAAGAGTAAACATCTTATTCGGGATTGCCGGATGCGACGCTGGCCGCGTCTTATCCGGCCTCCATAAGAGTAGCCCGATAAGCTTGCGCATCGGGCGCTATCCGGGTTATTTCACTTCAACCACATTCAGTCGTAACTCATCCAACTGATTTTCATCTTCTTCAGGCTGCCAACCCGCCGGTTGTAGAGGGAGCTCTTCGCGATCAAACGCCAGATCACCCCCGTTAACCACTTCAGAACCGTGGGTAATGCCTTTGAAATCGAACAGGTTGGTATCGCACAGATGCGACGGCACCACATTCTGCATCGCGCTGAACATCGTCTCGATACGCCCTGGATAACGTTTATCCCAGTCACGCAACATGTCAGCAATCACCTGACGTTGCAGGTTAGGCTGTGAACCGCACAGATTGCACGGAATAATCGGGAATGCTTTTGCATCGGCAAAGCGCTGAATATCTTTCTCGCGGCAGTAGGCCAGCGGACGAATCACAATATGTTTGCCATCATCGCTCATCAGTTTCGGAGGCATACCTTTCATCTTGCCGCCGTAGAACATATTTAAGAACAACGTTTGCAGGATATCGTCACGATGGTGACCCAGCGCGATCTTCGTCGCTCCCAGTTCCGTTGCGGTACGGTAAAGAATTCCGCGACGAAGACGAGAACACAGTGAGCAAGTGGTTTTGCCCTCCGGAATCTTCTCTTTCACGATACCGTAAGTGTTCTCTTCCACAATCTTGTACTCAACGCCCAGCTTTTCAAGATACTCGGGCAGAACGTGTTCCGGGAAGCCCGGTTGTTTTTGATCGAGGTTGACAGCCACCAGCGAAAAATTGATTGGCGCGCTTTGCTGCAAATTGCGCAGAATTTCCAGCATGGTATAGCTGTCTTTACCCCCGGAGAGGCAAACCATGATGCGATCGCCTTCTTCAATCATATTGAAGTCAGCAATGGCTTCGCCCACGTTACGACGCAGACGTTTTTGTAATTTGTTCAGGTTGTATATCTCTTTCTTCGTATTCTTTTGATTTTCTTGCATTATTTCAGTTCTCTGGTACTAAATGGGGCAAATTGGGGGCAAACTTTGCAACTACGATAACCGCGCATTCAACATAGCTACCTGTTCGTCGTTCATGTCATCAATCCACATACCGTAAATTTCATACACCATCTGCGCAGTTTCATGCCCCATCTGGCTGGCTATAAATGCCGGGTTCGCTCCTGCCGTCAACAGCCAGCAGGCAAAAGTATGTCGCGTATGGTACGGATTACGGCGGCGAATACCAGCACGTTTTACTGCTGCATTCCATCTCGCACCCAAACTGCTTACCGAGTAATAAGGTTTCTGTTTTCCGTTACACATCCTGGGCATGAAAACAAAATGCAGTTTTTGCTTTTCGGTTCTGCCGTACTCCCGATGATAAAAAGTGATTTCGCTTTTGCGATGATGCCCGGTCAGTTTGTATTGCTCCTTCAGTGCTTCAAGAGCTGGCTGTAGTAATGTTACCGTCCGGATCCCGGCATTTGTTTTTGGGGGACCGAACATATCAAGTATCGTCAGGTTTCTTCTGACATTCACAATTCCCTTCTCGAAATCCACATCCTCCCACGCCAGAGCTGCCAGTTCCCCGTGACGAAGCCCGGAGTAAACGGCAAATTTCCACAAGTTTTGGCTCTGTCCTTTTTCACTTTCCATTAATGCATTGAATTCTGTTTTAGATAACGGGTCAGGCTTTATTCTGTTTCGCTGTAATTTTTTTACTCCTTCAAATGGTTTGGTTGATATAAATCCCGACTGATACGCAAAACGTAACAGCGAACAGAGCAGGGCGATATAGTTATCAACTGTGCGCACGGTTCTTCCTTTTTTGTTGGATCTTGGATTATCCAGGTAAAGCGTTTCTCCATGCAGCAGTTCATTCCGGTAGTTTAAGATATCGCTATAACGAATATATGATATCGGGGTACTTTCACAAATTATTATTCTGAGTGTTTTTAATTGTGATTTCGTTTTCTTCATTGTGTTTGTTGTTAACTCTGTCTCTTTAATTTTTGTCCAGATATCACAAAGCTCCCCGAACGTTTTTATGACTCTCGTTGTCACCATTTTTGCCCCAGTGCTGGACTGGGGAAAACGTCTTAAATACTCAAATTCACCGGAGTTTATTTCATGAACTATCAGCGCTCTTAAATTTCCGGCTTTTTTAATATTACTGTTTGTAATCTCCCAGCCTTTTAATGTTTCCCGACATCGTTTTCCTCGAAACATGAACCAGATGCGAATGTTTCTACCTCTAATCTCGACACCTGTTGGTAATTTAGACATATCATGAGTCTTTGATAAACTGATTTATCTTTGGATAGTTGTACCAGATAATCCCTCGTTTGCTGTCTGGCTTACCTAAAGGAGATACTCGTTTGAAGTGGAAGCCCTCCACCCAACAGTTCTGGCGGTATGCTTCAATTTGTCTGGCCCCCAGACCAGTGCGAAGCATCAGGCCGTATTCAACCATCCACTCTTCATTAAAGATTACTTGTGCCATCGCATCACCTCTGGCAGGCGCCAATGTTAGACTGAAATTGACGCCTGATGTTGATTATTAATAATCAGCTATGAAGTTTTAATTTGAATACAATGCAATTCACGAGGACTGAAGTTTCTCGCAATTAAAATTTATCAGTTTTACTTTCTGCTCTCTGGAAACGCCTGCTTCTTTTTTACCTGAGAGCATTTTTTCGCATTCTGATTTCGTTAGTTTAGATTTTGAATATCTTGTCCAGTTAGTAGGAGTGCCACCTTCCTTTTCAATTGTAGCGGTAATTTTATACATGAACGCCTCCATTAATATTTTCAGTGGTTCGTTTATTCCATCTTTCGAGCGCTTCTTTTTCACTTCCACCATAGCCAGTTCGGGATTCGCATCCGTTGCATTTTGCCCGGTAATATCCTGAAATGTCTTTCACCGTTACTGATGGACAACCACAAAACGGACATGGTTTAACATCGTCATATCTCAAAGTTTTTGTCATAAAAACTATCTCACGTTGGCGGTGCATTACACCGCCAGGCTGGATTATTCTTCTGGATTATCGATTACACTGTATTCCCCGGCTATAACCGATATGTCGTCTGGATTAATTGTTTCCACCTCTTTTCCATCCATCGATACTGCACGCTGGATTTCAATAGATACCGGCAGATACTTGAACAGTTTTCGTATCACTGTCTTTTTGGCCATGTCTTCAAAGTGTTCATCCCAGATGGACGACGCCCCTTTTGACGCTGCGTTTTTTGCCGCCTTGCTGTGTGTGTCGCGAACTTTTTCTACTTGTTTGCGGGTCATGACTTCAAACTGCACTCCTCCGTCTTTCAGTTTTGCAACAGCATAGACATGGGTTATAGGGGCATCTTCGTTTTCACCGGGACGATGAACCAGTTTTTCATCAAGGCCAAGTTCATAGCTGAATTCATCACATTCACGGACAACACGAGCTGACAGACTGATGATTTGACCTGATCGACGGGCAAGGTCGATCATGCCGCGATAACCGATGATCAGCTGTACGTTCTTCTTACCGTTTTTTGCTTTTCCGTTGCCGAACGGTAGCAGATATGCATGACCGAGGGCGCTACCTGGCTCAAGTCCGAGCTGTGAACACTGTACGATGGCACCGATAAAACTCGTCGAGTCACAGTTTCTTAGTTCCGGTACTTTACGGATTTCTGTTGTAGCAATGCGGATCATGCGTTCCGCTGTCATGTGACGTGGCAGAGCTGCTGCCAGTTGCGCTTTCATTGCCGGGCTGTTAATCACGCACAGCACATCCTTATCGTTAACTGCTGCTGGTGCACGGTTTCCCTGAGTTTTTTGCAGATCGGCTTTTGCGATAGGTGGTTGCTTAGTCATTTGCATACTCCTTAGCCCAGCGGGGCAGTGATAACGTCTTAATAGCTGGCCATTCATCGGTATTTAGGCAGTCAGCCAGGGTCCGCAGATTGCGGTGATATTCCTGCTGGCCTGCCAGTTTTGCTTCTTCGCCCATCATGAAAATCTCAACCGGATAACGTCCGCATTCAACAGTTGTGCTGGCAACCAGAAAAACGAAAGTTGGCTGCACACCAAACTGTGCTTCATAACCGTCACTGTAGAATGCATCCTGAACGTGATAGCGGTAGTCGTAATAAGACGTTTTGAATCGTTGAATATCCGCTGTGGTTTTCACGTCCATGATCCAGTGAAATTCAGGAATAATTTTGTCCGGACGGCACCGACACAAAATTCCTGTTTCCGGATCTTCCCAGTAAATTGATGATTCAGCGTGTCCGGCGCTTTCAACAAGCCATTGCCCCAGCGGCAAAGCCATAACGCTTTGATACATGAGTTCAATTTTCCGGCCTTCTTCCGCAGTGATAACCGTTTTTCCTGTGCTTGCGCATTCCATCAGAAACGCTTTCTCTTCTTCTTTTCCGGCGTTTGTACGGCGGTTAAATTCAGGTGCTACGATAAAGCGGTTACTAAATTCTTCCGGTTCAAGTACCCGGCAGTGGAAAGCGGTTCCTAAATCGAGCGTTTTTGTCTTTGTAGTGTCCACGGGGGCATTTTTACGCCACAAATACAGTGCCGGAGTATCAGCAATGTCATCGAGCTGAGACTTACTGACACCGGGACCCGCGTGGTAATTCTCATTCGAAATTCCGTAATAAATACCGGGCTCTATGTCTTCTACGATTACGGGATCTGCGACTTCGCCAGTTTCATCACTGCAATCGCGATGCGGATCGCTGCCAGCATTCTCATTGTGCGGATGTTCAGCGCCTTCCATTTCCTCCGGATCTTTTTCCTTAGCTTCAACCTGATTCTCTTCACCGAATGTTTCCTGGTATGTTGCGTCGCCCGTCACCGCCCCACAGTCAGGGCAGTTATCTCCGCCAGTCTGACCGCAGGCATTGCAGACTATTTCCGGTTCCTGTTGCACTACTGCCTCAGGTTGTTTCACATCCGGGCTGGTTTTTTCCGTTTCTGGCTGGTTCTGGTACACAGAATCGCGAGTCTGGATCCCCTTAACCCATTTCGGATCGTTCGGGTCGCTAATTCCGTCAACAAATTCACCACGTGATGCAGCAAGCAATTTATCGGCATCGACAGGATTTTTTGATGGAATGTTTTTCCGGGCTTCATGGAGTTCTGCCCGCAGTTCCTGATATTTCGCATCAACAGAATTTACCTGTGACTGAGCATCCAGCGGCTGCGTGTCCTGATGATGTTCAGTTGCGTCCGGTTCCATTGTTTCAGCCTCTCCCTGTTCATCTGCCGTTGTTTCAGATGGTTGCGGTTTTTCTTCATCATCCTGTTTTCCTTCTTCTGTTACACGCTGCGGCATCGGGGCAGAGGAGCGACCGCAGGCAATATCCACGATTTCCGGATCAGGGTTGGCATGATCGGTTTCAGTCAGTACTTTGTTCAGATATTCAGTGACGTGCGCGGGGATGACCTCGATCCCAATTGGTGCTTCTTTCACGGACGCAACCACGATGGCGCGTGAATAATCCAGCCCGCCAGGCATGGTGATGAATTTGTCGCGGAAAACAGAAAAGGGCGGTTTATTTTCAGCGATAATTTCCTCAATGCGTTTAGCGTGTGCCGGATGAAGGTTATAGATGTCCACGTCCATTGAACGGGCCAGTACGCCAGTGGCTACGTCGCGCGCCAGTGACGTCAGATCGTGTACGAAACCTTCGCCGCGATCGGTGAGGTTTCCGCCGCCAGCATTAGCACCGGAAGCCGTGCGAGTGATGTGTGAAACACGATTACCCTTCATCCACTCTTTTGTCAGCAGTCCTCGATCGGTGTAGTCAGCGTTCAGGTATGCTTCGAAAAAAGCAGTTATCAGTCCCAGGTTTGAATTACCAGGATTAGGGAAAACTTTGTCAGTGTCACGAACCAGTTTGTGGAGTTCGCGAATTTCCAGCGGGTCGAGCAGGCTGGTTTTGTGGGAAACAGCCAGGGCAGTAACAGCCGGTAGTTCTTCAGCCCGAGCAATGTGTAATGCCTGGAGTCCGTCGCGTGAAACGTGCGTTACCGGTTTTTCGCTGCCGTGTTGAGCAAGCCAACGAATGGGCAGTTCCTGGCCAGAAATTGGGAGTAGCATATTCTCCTCAATCTCAGTCATGTCTTCGCCGTTGACGTTGGTATTGCCTTGATAGTGAGCGTTGTCTGGTGCTGCTCCCGGTTTTAGTTCCCATGTCATGGAGTCTTTGCTGAGTTGATAGCGTTCACTCCAGGTAAAATCGATCTCACCTTCAGCGGGCAGGTCATTAACGACAGGAAAATTCGTGGCAACAGCTTTAAAATAGCTGCTCAGTTTTTTACCTGACTTAACGATCAGGTAGTCCAGAGTGGCACAGGTCGATTCAAAATCGTTGCTTGCCCACAGGACGACGTCAGGTTCACCGGATGATTTTTTCGCTTTCCGTAACAGGAAGAGTGGTTTTGTGCTCATTGTTTTTTAACCTCAACTCAGATTAAAATTCGTTTTGTTCAGTGAATGATCTTGCCGGATACACACTGTTCATAGCCTGCGCCATACGCAGGCTATTTCTTTCAGATTTCACCTTTTAATTTCATTGCAATTAGAGTTGCCAGAAATTCGGCTTTTTTTTCTGCGGGCAGATTCTTTCCGATATGCACCAGGCACATTTTTTTGACACCTTCATCAAGTGTTTTTACGTTGCCTGATGGACCATCGATATCAACCACAGTGAATGGGGTTTCTTTATTTTCTGTTTTAATTACGTAGCCAATGCGCTTTCCTTCCAGATTCACCTCGTGAACAATGTCATCGGTAGTTACAACAGTGGCTTCATAATTGGTAATCATGTTTTTCTCCTTAATTAAGGTTGAGCGAATACCTGCCATTTCTGGCATAAATTCAGTTTCGAATAGTCAATTAATTAAAGTTCATGTGCCATCTGGTCTTTTTCGGCACAAACTTCACTGCAATATTTTCTCGGTTCGTCTTTTGATAAAATCCCGTGCATGAAGTGAAGCATTCTTTCAATAGCTTTGCTTTCTTCAACGTCTTTTTTGCAAAGGTGGTAAGCACATTTTATTTTCTTAGTCATCACCATGACTCCGCCTTTACAGGTAAACCATCACGACCGAGGAAGACTTTAATCATGCGGTCAGTAATGCATGTTTTTGTGGTCAGGTTACGAATATATAGTTTTCGCTTTTTAATATTGTTTGCCGAGGCAATATATGTCCGGCCTTCATGAAGAACATAATCGCCAGGAGTCACACACTGACGTGGTATTTCATCAGTTCCGAAGTGATGTGCAATCATAATTATCTCCATTTTTACAAATGAACTTTGTTGATGCGGTGCCTGGTGCCTCCAGGTGACTGCAACCAGTTAACAATTACAGTCGGCTTTCCCACCCAAACCAATAAGGACTAACATGACTTTTAACTGTGCCACGTGCGTTTAGCCGCATTCACCGCATCACAAAATTCACTTTAAAAAGGGCGGACATCAGCCGAACTTCAAGAAAAAAACTGATGCCGCCAGGACTACACACAGCAATGTCGTTATTTACAACCGGAGGCGCACTCCCACCATTTAAATTTAACAGACAAGACCGACTCTTTATGGATATCGGAAATGCGCCTTCGTGTTGTGCCCGGTTTTATTTCACCACCTCCGGGCTTCGGTGGTCTCGGCTATACCCCTACAGCGAGAGCTTGTGTTAACATTTCAATACCCTTACAGTTGAGAGTTATTGATATGTTGGATGTATTTACTCCATTGTTGAAACTTTTTGCTAACGAGCCACTCGAAAGACTTATGTATACGATTATCATTTTTGGTCTCACTCTCTGGCTGATACCGAAAGAGTTTACTGTCGCATTCAATGCTTATACTGAAATACCTTGGCTCTTTCAGATTATCGTTTTTGCCTTTTCTTTCGTGGTCGCCATTTCCTTCTCAAGATTGCGAGCACATATTCAAAAGCATTATTCATTACTACCAGAGCAACGAGTATTGCTTCGTTTATCTGAGAAAGAAATCGCTGTATTTAAAGATTTCCTTAAAACAGGAAATCTTATTATCACTTCTCCTTGCCGTAACCCGGTTATGAAAAAATTAGAACGGAAGGGCATCATTCAACATCAGAGTGATAGCGCAAACTGTTCTTATTATCTCGTCACCGAAAAATACTCCCATTTTATGAAGTTATTCTGGAACAGCAGGAGTAGACGTTTTAATCGTTAGCTTACTGTGTGCTTCTCCAACCATCGGCGCGCACCAGTTTCGGTTTTAAATGTTTTGCTTTTGGTATACGTCATGGCAGTGAACGTTCCATCCTGGTTGGGGAACACGCCGCACACCAGGGATTCGTTGTTGCCGAGGTCGATTTTTTGCATTTTTCGCACCTCACATTTTGTTGTTGCGGATAGAGGCTTCTGCCTGCCAGAGATCCCAGTCGTTGCTGCGTAGAGCCTGTACAGCCTGGCTGTAAGTGATATCGCAACAATCCATCAAATACTGAACTACTTCGTAATGCACCATCTTATCTCTCCCCTTAACGCCGGGTGGCGGAACTAACTGCTGCACTGCAAAATTTGAATCCCGCCGTCATGTTCATACGCCTCGGGCTGGCTACTTAACCCCTTACCACTGCCTGGTAACTCGAAGTATTGCCCGGCGTTCTGTGGGGCGGGGTGGGTGGTATGCTGGAACTATAGGTAATGCCTAATTGATTGTCAATAGGCTATGCCTAATGTTTTGGGCGTAACCTAATAGGTGATGGCGACAGGAGAAAGTGATGGGGGGTTAAATAACGGAATCCAGGAGTTTTCCGTCAGACCATATAAGTTTAAGTTCCAGTTTTTGTGATGTTCTGGCTTTTCCGTTCAGATTCTAGAGCTTTCAGATACTTACCCACTTTCATTTCCATCGCTGCTATGTAGGCGCGAACATCGTGGTCAACCCAATCTGGTTCTGTAGCATTTCCAGATAACAGGAAAGCTACAATCGCTCTTATTTCATCAGAGGCTGCTTGATAAAGGTTGTTTATATCTAAAAGTTCACTTTTTGTATCTGAATTGGTGGGGGTTGGTATGGGGTATTCGTTAAGCCCCCAATGCTCTGGACCAACAACATCAGAAAAGAAACGCCATAATTCTGGAAGTTTATCTTTACTTATGGAGCCTTTCTTAATCCAGTCATAAATTGATGGTGGTTGGATTTTGAAGTGGCGTGCGACCTCCGCCTTTGATTTGACGGATCCCGATGCGATTTTTTTGTTAATGGCCTGCTCTATCGCTCGGCCTAAGTCTTTACCACTAAGCATTGCTTAATATTCTCCTATGCTCATTGCATTAGGCAATCCCTATCTTTATCGCATTAGGCATAGCCTATTGACATTTATGTTAGGCGTCGCCTAATATTTCTGTGTGTTTTTGGAGTTCATTCGATGAAAAAAGAGAACTATTCATTCAAGCAAGCTTGTGCTGTTGTCGGTGGGCAATCAGCAATGGCTAGGCTTTTAGGTGTATCACCTCCAAGCGTAAATCAATGGATCAAAGGGGTACGTCAATTGCCTGCCGAGAGATGTCCAGCAATTGAACGAGCAACAAGAGGTGAGGTTCTGTGCGAAGAGCTTCGTCCTGATATTGACTGGTCATATTTACGACGTTCGGCATGTTGTTCGCAGAATATGTCAGTGAAGCAACTAAATGACAGTAACAAATCCTCATTTGATCATACCTGAAACATCAAGAGGCAAATGATTCATGAAAATCAAGCATGAGCACATCGAATCAGTGTTGTTTGCCCTGGCAGCCGAAAAAGGGCAGGCATGGGTAGCCAATGCAATTACTGAAGAATATCTGCGCCAGGGGGGCGGCGAATTGCCCCTGGTTCCAGGCAAGGACTGGAACAATCAGCAGAATATCTATCACCGTTGGTTGAAAGGTGAAACGAAAACGCAAAGAGAAAAAATTCAGAAGCTGATCCCAGCAATTCTGGCAATCCTTCCGCGCGAGTTGCGTCACCGACTCTGCATCTTCGATACCCTGGAACGCCGTGCATTACTGGCGGCGCAGGAAGCGTTAAGTACGGCAATTGATGCGCATGATGATGCAGTCCAGGCCGTTTACCGGAAAGCGCATTTCAGCGGCGGCGGTTCTTCCGACGATTCTGTCATTGTTCATTAAGCAAAAGTTTCCATGCTGTTTGTGCTTATTCTAAGCCACCGGGCAGCATCATACGGGGCAATTATGGCCGCATTACCATACATGCAACTGTACATAGCTGATTACCTGGCTGACACCATGCATTTGTCAGCAGAGGAGCATGGTGCGTATTTGTTGCTGATGTTCAATTACTGGCAAACAGGAAAGCCAATACCTAAAAACAGGCTGGCAAAAATTGCCCGTCTGACTAACGAGCGATGGGCTGATGTTGAACCATCCTTGCAGGAGTTTTTTTGCGATAACGGCGAGGAATGGGTGCATCTTCGGATTGAGGAAGATCTGGCATCAGTCAGGGAAAAATTAACCAAAAAATCAGCCGCAGGAAAAGCATCTGTTCAGGCCAGAAGAAGCAGAAAGGAAACAGATGTTCAAACAAAACAAGAGAGAAATTTAACAGGTGTTCAAACAGATGTTGAAGTGGTGTTTGAACATGATGTCAACACAAAGGCAACTAATAAAGATACAGATAAAGATCTAAAAACAGATCCCCCCCTAAATCCCCCCCGGGGGAATCGAGGTGTCAAAAAGTTTGACCCTCTGGATATTGCTTTGCCGAACTGGATTTCTGTCTCGCTTTGGCGTGAGTGGGTTGAATTTCGCCAGGCATTGCGAAAACCGATTCGAACGGAGCAGGGCGCTAACGGGGCGATACGGGAGCTGGAAAAATTCCGCCAGCAGGGTTTTTCACCTGAGCAGGTGATTAGACACAGCATTGCCCATGAATACCAGGGCTTGTTCGCGCCGAAAGGCGTTCGGCCTGAGACGTTGCTTCGACAGGTTAACACCGTCTCGTTTCCGGACAGTGCGATCCCACCAGGCTTCAGGGGGTAACGAAGCATGAAAAATATTGCGACAGGCGGCGTTCTGGAACGTATCCGCAGACTGGCCCCGCCACATGTAACCGCGCCATTCAGGACGGTGGCGGAGTGGCGCGAGTGGCAACTTGCAGAAGGCCAGAAACGTTGTGAGGAGATCAACCGTCAGAATCGTCAGTTGCGGGTGGAAAAAATTCTGAATCGCTCTGGCATCCAGCCATTGCACCGCAAATGCTCGTTTTCGAATTACCAGGTGCAGAACGAAGGGCAGCGATACGCGTTGAGTCAGGCGAAATCCATCGCTGATGAACTGATGACCGGGTGTACAAATTTTGCGTTCAGCGGAAAACCTGGTACCGGGAAGAACCACTTAGCGGCAGCTATCGGGAATCGCCTGCTGAAAGACGGTCAGACAGTGATTGTGGTTACCGTGGCTGATGTTATGAGTGCCCTGCACGCCAGCTATGACGATGGGCAGTCAGGCGAAAAATTTTTGCGGGAACTGTGCGAAGTGGATCTGCTGGTTCTTGATGAAATTGGCATTCAGCGCGAGACGAAAAACGAGCAGGTGGTACTGCACCAGATTGTTGATCGCCGGACAGCGTCGATGCGCAGCGTGGGGATGCTGACAAACCTGAACTATGAGGCCATGAAAACATTGCTCGGCGAGCGGATTATGGATCGCATGACCATGAACGGCGGGCGATGGGTGAATTTTAACTGGGAGAGCTGGCGTCCGAATGTCGTCCAGCCAGGAATTGCGAAGTAATTTTTACCGGGAGAAAAATTTAATGGAGACTGTTTTTGACGCACTGAAAGCAATGGGAAAAGCCACATCCATAGAACTTGCTGCGCGACTTGATATCAGTCGTGAAGAAGTGCTGAACGAACTATGGGAACTGAAAAAGGCTGGTTTTGTTGATAAAAGCGCGTACACCTGGCGTGTGGCTGATAACAATGTTCAGCAGGAACAGCCAGCGCAGGCAGAACTGCCGGAAGAAATCACCACAGCAACAGTAGCGAAAATCTCAGAGTGCGATTTAACCGCGACGATTGAACAACGAGAACCACAAACGGCTGATGAGCTGGCTACATTGTTTGGTACCACATCACGCAAAGTGGCTTCAACGCTGGCAATGGCAATCAGCAAAGGTCGTCTGATTCGCGTAAATCAGGGCGGTAAATTTCGTTACTGCATACCGGGCGATAATTTACCAGCAGAGCCGAAAGCAGCATCGGTAGCGGAAACTGATGGTAAGGCCTTTCCTCAGACCGCAGGTGTTGCGTTACCAGTACAGGAGGCTGCAACACAGGAAGATATTAAAACAGAAACTGTGGCGGACATTGTGCAGTCGCTGCCATCGTTTACTGAAACGCGAGCGGATGACCTGGTTTTACCATCACTGCATATGGCAAACCGCGAACTGCGTCGGGCGAAAAATCATGTCCAGAAGTGGGAGCGTGTCTGCGCCGCGCTGCGTGAGTTGAACAAGCACCAGGATATTGTCCGTCAGATTGTCGATTCCTCCAGTCGTATTGTGTCGGAAAAGTGATTCTAGGGGAGGGCTTATGGCAAAAGTATTAACACAGGAAGAGCGAGAAAAAATTAAAGGGCAGATTGTTGATCTCGTACGCCAGAGTGAGCGAGAGACGTTACGACAACTGGAAGCTAAAACAGGGGCAACCAGATATCTGATAAGTATTCTCGCCAAAGAGCTGGTTTCGAGTGGTTACGTATACAACTCTGGCTACGGGTTATTCCCGTCTGAGCAGGCACGTAAAGACTGGCAAAACGCCAGCAAAAAACTCTCGAGTGCAAAGTCGAAGGAACCGGTTATGGTTGATCCTGACCTTATCTGCTCGTTATCTGACGGAGAAATACGTCGTTACGACAGGCGTCATAATATAATTTGTAGTGAGTGCCGTAAAAGAGAAGTTATGTAGCGTGTACTGGCGTTTTATCGGGGAAACTTTCAAGAGGTGCTGTTGTGAGCCAAATTAATAATCGGAACTTGGTGAAGTGAAAGAGAAAGCATAATCCAAATCTGAATAATTAAATTCAGCACTGTGAATAAAATAGAGTCCTTAACCGGAGGAATTCCTGCACTCTCAAATCATCAGGAGGCCGCCCGAAAAGGCGGTGGAGATAATAATGGAAATAACTAAAGAACGATTATTGGAAATAGCAAATCTTAGTGATGGGGCATTAAGTGATGGGAGAATTATTTCTCCTGATGCTTATGAATCAGTTACAAGTATAGAAATAATAACGATGGCTAGGATGCTTCTTGCGCGCTTCAAAAAAGAATATAAAAAACAGGTAGATAGCAATGCTAATATATATGATATTTTGGACGGTTGGGGAGCCTGGGCTGTAGCTGAAAATAGTTCTATTGATTGGCAGGAAATAGCTGATAAATATAAAAATGTTGTTCCTCATGGTAAAAAATCACGTCGTCAGTGCAGCAATGATGAAGGGGGTATAATTGATACCTGCATGTTGAGGCTTAAACAATATAGGATAGATGACTATGAGTTAATTATCGCTCATTTTGTTATGGGAGTTTCATTGCGTTGTTTAGCTAAGATAAACGAATGTTCAGATGGTAAAATAAGGAAAAAAATGCAAATGGCAATGGGATTTATTGCAGGTTGTATCTATTACCGTTGATTTTTTAAGGCGAGTTTCTCTCGCCTTAAATTAACTACAGTAACTATTGATTAAGTGAGAACTGAGCCAAGAGGTAATTGCATTCGTAGCATGTTCATCAAGCATTGAGAATCCTAATATGATCATTATAAATGAAATCAGCAAAGTCAGAATCACAACGAATGTGGCTATAATCTGATAAGCTTTGTATGCCTCTCTTAATGGTGTGACTGCAAGATTCTCATAGTCAGTATCATCAAGAAAACCATATAGTTTATCTCTCCAGACTAGCCTAGTATTATCAAGTATCTTAAAGTAATTTTTATTTATGAAGAGAGTTGTAACCTGAGATATAAAAATATATATAGATAACGCGAAGAACATATATGGGAATATGTTATTGGTTATATTAATCTTTGATGCGTCTAGCGCATATTTTATTGCAAATAGACTTATAACCAGAGCCAGATCTTTCCAAAGAGCGGATGTGATGTCTTTAGACTGACTTATTATTTTTTGCGTGTCTTCAGCTAAGGTTTTCCTTAGATCGGACAGAGATTTAATAGTCTCTCTGCTGCTAGCGCGAATGTGGGCCTTATATAGTAATTTTGCTGACTCAAAGGCCATAGGGAGTTTTTTTGGTAAACCCTCACAGAAGGATACATACTCTGGCCATTCTCGTGCTAACTCACTTGTGAAGAAAGTATGTTTGAGTTCAATCTCATTGCCCTCAATAAAGATCCAGTTTATTACAGTTTGTAAAACTGAATAGTCGGAAAGCAGAATGTCTGGATCTCCATAAATTAATTTTTTTGGTGGCTTTCCAGTTAAACAAATTGATTTCTTTTCATCTGCTAATAATTCATTAACGAGAGTGCGACAAAGCATATTGCAGGAAACTTGTAACCATTTTTTGAAAAAGTTGTCCTCTGCCTCAGGCATTTTATAAAGTACCCAAGGAGCTATATCAGATGCAGGCATGAACTCACTAGAATAGAATTTAACGTAGCTCTGTAAATTGATTGAAGTTCGTACGGTTTCATTAGGTTCAATTTTTTCTGGAGCATGGTTCCATGGCTCAACAGAATATCCTAAAGTTTCAAATCCATGTTTCAAACCGAGAATATTCACTTTATTGGTTATTGATACTAAATCATCATTGTGTAGAAAAACATTCCACCCTTCGAGCGTAAAAATATACCTGTTATTTTCGAATGCAATGCATTTTAGCGTAATGTTAAGTTTATCACCTTCACTGCATGACGATGGTTTTACTTCATCATTACAGTCATCTTTAACAGTAATTTCAATCCAATTTGGTACGTTTTCGTAAACGTACTGCCAAAGAATGAGTGCATCTTTGTCCATTTTGGCAGAAATTAGAACGCGCGCAGAATCATTTTTTATTGATTCTGATGCCAAAAATTCAGGGTCTTTCCTTGACGCCTGTATAGACTCATCGATTTTTTGAAGTATCGATGTCATCAGTAATAATCCTCGCAGTAGTAACAATAATTTGTTTTCGCCCATCATCTAAGTTTCTTATTTCTGGACGGTCATCTTCATTATAACTAATTACTACACTTTCTGCAGTTTCAATTTTTCGTCTTGGTGGTTTATGAATGCCATCTGCTTTTATAGTAAAGGATTCGCCTTCAATACCAGCATTTTTTGTTTGAGTTTTGAATGTGTTGAGAATTGGTGATTTTTCATCTAACGGCCCAAAAATGCTGGTCAATAACGGAGAAGCATCTTCAGGATTATATTCGAAATCAGCTCTGCTTAAAACTTCATATATTTTATTTACGCCGCTTTTTTGAATTGACTCTGGCAATAATTCTTTATGCCTTTTGAAGGTTATTTTCAGCGCATCAATAAGCTTATTGCAAAGTTCAATTTCAGAGTTGACTCTTTTAACATTTAAGAAGCCTTTAAAATATCCTGAAATATTGGTTCTTTTACTCCTGTCTTTTACAATAACTTTCCCGCCTTTCCCACTTGGATCAAGTTGA
The DNA here is from genome assembly GCF_046486065.1 of Escherichia sp. WS547. NCBI lineage: Bacteria > Pseudomonadati > Pseudomonadota > Gammaproteobacteria > Enterobacterales > Enterobacteriaceae > Escherichia > Escherichia sp. WS547. Next base: position 106,396 of record NZ_JBJQMA010000019.1, read on the forward strand.
ATTAACGCTATTTTTTGCATTGCCTCAGCTTTTTTTACGAAAGTTTCATGAAATCTTTCTAAAGTAGGCATTTGTTCTTCAGATAACTTTTCGTCAAGAACATAACGAACCACATCTTCATTATCGTATTTTATAATTGCATAGAATTTTTCCTTATCTGAAACCAATTCAAATAAGAAAAAGCATCCCATACTCGTGTTACCGCTAGAATGGTGTGACTGAAAATCACTGGCCAGTAGCTTCGATTGTTCTGTAAAACAATTAGCTTCAGCATCTGCTTTATCTCTAATGATACGCAGGATTCTTTCGGTATTTGAATTCTCCAGAAAAGTGAAAAGATTTCCTTTCAGTGAAGATTTGATACGTTCAAGAAAAAAATCCACATGCTGAACTGGTTTTATTTCTTTGAGAAGTGTCGGTGCTTCAAGATTCTTACCTACAACGTGAAAGATCATTTTATTAATGACTAAATTTTGTACGTCTTGTTCAGAAAGGAAACTCATCCTGACTCCATAATCAAGCAGATTAGAACTATGACTAGTCTAGTATATGCATCTTTTGGTGCGTACGCAAAAGTTCTTAAACTCAAAATGTTATCGCGGATAGATCTTTGTAGAGTCAGTGATTGGCGCAGGTAGGTGGTAACAGCAGACAAATAGCTGCGGATACTTGAGGCTATCTGCCTCGGGCATGAACATCAAAGGCAGATAGAGAAAAGCCCCAGTTAACATTACGCATCCGGCAAGACGCTTAACATTAATCTGAGGCCAATTTCATGCTTTGCACATGTAGGTTAGCCTCTTACGTGCCGAAAGGCAAGGAGAAGCAGGCTATGAAGCAGCAAAAGGCGATGTTAGTCGCCCTGATCGTCATCTGTTTAACCGTTATAGTGACGGTACTGGTAACGAGGAAAGACCTCTGCGAGGTACGAATCCGAACCGACCAGACGGAGGTCGCTGTCTTCACAGCTTACGAACTTGGGGAGTAAGAGGACCGGCGGGGAGAAATCCCATAAGCGCTAACTTAAGGGTTGTGGTATTACGCCTGATATGATTTAACGTGCCGATGAATTACTCTCACGATAACTGGTCAGCAATTCTGGCCCATATTGGTAAGC
>NZ_JBJQMA010000020.1:0-97443 GCF_046486065.1 Escherichia sp. WS547
CAGTTGCCAGACCGCAAGGTGTTTTAACAAATCAAAAGGGGTTTTAATAACTGGCTCAAAGCTGAAAGCTTTCCGGAACCCCCAGCCTAGCTGGGGGTTTTCTGTGCACAAAAAAAGGGCCGCTTTCGCGGCCCTTCTCACAAAGCATCTTACCGATTACAGCAGCGCTTTGGCTTTCGCAACAACGTTGTCAACGGTGAAGCCGAACTCTTCAAACAGCAGTTCTGCCGGAGCAGATTCACCGAAGGTGGTCATGCCGACGATAGAACCGTTCAGGCCAACATACTTGTACCAGTAGTCAGCAATGCCAGCTTCCACCGCAACGCGTGCAGTAACCGCTTTCGGCAGTACAGACTCACGGTAAGCCGCATCCTGCTTGTCGAATGCGTCGGTAGACGGCATGGAAACCACGCGCGCTTTCACGCCTTCGGCAGTCAGTTTTTCGTAGGCAGCAACCGCCAGTTCAACTTCAGAACCGGTGGCAATGAAGATCAGTTCCGGCTGACCGGCACAGTCTTTCAGCACATAACCACCGCGCGCGATGTTTGCCAGCTGCTCTTCAGTACGTTCCTGCTGCGCCAGGTTCTGACGGGAAAGGATAAGCGCAGTCGGGCCGTCCTGACGCTCAACACCGTATTTCCATGCCACTGCAGATTCAACCTGGTCACATGGACGCCATGTAGACATGTTCGGGGTCACGCGCAGTGAAGCGACCTGCTCAACCGGCTGGTGAGTCGGGCCATCTTCGCCCAGACCGATGGAGTCGTGGGTGTAAACCATCACCTGACGCTGTTTCATCAGCGCAGCCATACGTACGGCGTTACGTGCGTATTCCACGAACATCAGGAAGGTGGAGGTGTACGGCAGGAAGCCACCGTGCAGGGAGATACCGTTAGCAATCGCGGTCATACCGAACTCGCGAACACCGTAGTGGATGTAGTTACCCGCAGCATCTTCGTTGATTGCTTTAGAACCAGACCACAGGGTCAGGTTAGACGGTGCCAGGTCAGCAGAGCCGCCGAGGAATTCCGGCAACAGCGGACCGAACGCTTCAATCGCATTCTGAGACGCTTTACGACTGGCGATTTTCGCCGGATTAGCCTGCAGTTTAGCGATGAATTCTTTCGCTTTGGCGTCGAAGTCAGACGGCATTTCGCCTTTCATACGGCGGGTAAATTCAGCGGCTTCCTGCGGATAAGCTTTCGCGTAAGCAGCGAATTTCTCGTTCCATGCGGATTCTTTCGCCTGGCCTGCTTCTTTCGCATCCCACTGAGCATAGATTTCAGACGGGATTTCGAACGGTGCATATTTCCAGCCCAGCTGTTCGCGGGTCAGGGCGATTTCAGCGTCGCCCAGCGGCGCACCGTGGGAGTCGTGCGTACCGGCTTTGTTCGGGGAACCGAAACCGATGATGGTTTTGCACATCAGCAGGGACGGTTTGTCAGTCACTGCGCGCGCTTCTTCTACTGCGCGTTTGATGGATGCCGCGTCATGACCGTCGATGTCGCGAATAACGTGCCAGCCGTAAGCTTCGAAACGCATTGCGGTGTCGTCGGTGAACCAGCCTTCAACGTGACCATCGATAGAGATACCGTTGTCATCGTAGAACGCAATCAGTTTACCCAGCTTCAGCGTACCCGCCAGAGAACAAACTTCGTGGGAGATGCCTTCCATCATGCAGCCGTCGCCCATGAAGGCGTAGGTGTAGTGGTCGACGATGTCGTGGCCCGGACGGTTAAACTGCGCCGCCAGCGTTTTTTCTGCAATCGCCATACCGACTGCGTTGGCAATACCCTGACCCAGCGGACCTGTAGTGGTTTCCACACCAGCGGTGTAACCCACTTCCGGGTGGCCCGGAGTTTTAGAGTGCAGCTGACGGAAGTTTTTCAGTTCTTCCATCGGCAGATCGTAACCGGTGAGGTGCAGCAGGCTGTAGATCAGCATGGAGCCGTGGCCGTTGGACAGCACGAAGCGGTCACGGTCAGCCCAGGACGGATTCTGCGGGTTGTGTTTCAGGAAATCACGCCACAGGACTTCGGCAATGTCAGCCATACCCATAGGGGCACCCGGGTGACCGGATTTGGCTTTCTGTACTGCGTCCATGCTCAGCGCACGAATAGCATTGGCAAGCTCTTTACGTGAGGACATTTTGACTCCAGATCGGATGATGAAGGGCACGCCCTTAACGACTTGACGACAGCGCGTTTTGGGCTACGCCGGAAAATTTGCCAACAATTTACCGCAAGCCGCGCGTCATGTACATGGAACATCCTTTTGCTGCTTCAGAAATCTCTGGATCATGCTCGCATGTTGCGCAATCTACTCGCCCGTCCGCTGCGCTTTTCCTTATACTGAGACTAAGCGTCGATTCACCTGCAAACGGCGCATTTTTAGAATAATCCTGACCTTGTGCGGAAGAGAAAACATGAAAATTCGCGCCTTATTGGTAGCAATGAGCGTGGCAACGGTACTGACCGGTTGCCAGAATATGGACTCCAACGGACTGCTCTCATCAGGAGCGGAAGCTTTTCAGGCTTACAGTTTGAGTGATGCGCAGGTGAAAACCCTGAGCGATCAGGCATGTCAGGAGATGGACAGCAAGGCGACGATTGCGCCAGCCAATAGCGAATACGCTAAACGTCTGACAACTATTGCCAATGCGCTAGGCAACAATATCAACGGTCAGCCGGTGAATTACAAAGTGTATATGGCGAAGGATGTGAACGCCTTTGCAATGGCTAACGGCTGTATCCGCGTCTATAGCGGGCTGATGGATATGATGACAGATAACGAAGTCGAAGCGGTGATCGGTCACGAGATGGGGCACGTAGCGTTAGGCCATGTGAAGAAAGGGATGCAGGTGGCACTTGGTACAAATGCCGTACGAGTAGCTGCGGCCTCTGCGGGCGGGATTGTCGGCAGTTTATCGCAATCACAACTCGGTGATCTGGGCGAGAAATTAGTCAATTCGCAATTCTCCCAGCGCCAGGAAGCAGAAGCCGATGATTATTCTTACGATCTTCTGCGCCAACGCGGCATCAGCCCGGCAGGTCTTGCCACCAGCTTTGAAAAACTGGCGAAGCTGGAAGAAGGCCGTCAAAGCTCAATGTTTGACGACCATCCAGCATCCGCCGAACGCGCCCAGCATATTCGCGATCGTATGAGCGCGGATGGAGTTAAGTAAGCATTTTATTACGCCGGGTTTGACGCATAACGCATCTTATCCGGCGCTTACTCGCCCTTTTTCGCCGCCTGAATATACAGCATTTCCAGCGCCAGCGTTGCCGCTGCCAGAGCAGTGATTTCCGACTGATCGTATGCCGGAGCCACTTCCACTACGTCCATCCCAACAATGTTGAGATCTTTCAGGCCGCGTACCAGTTTAATGGCGCGATCGGAGGTCAGGCCGCCAATCACCGGCGTACCGGTTCCCGGCGCGAAAGCAGGATCCAGGCAGTCGATATCAAAGGTCAGGTAAACCGGCATATCACCCACAATCTGTTTCACCTGGGCGATAACGTCATCCACGCTGCGATCGTTCACCTGGCAGGCGTCCAGCACGGTAAAGCCGTTGTCTTTATCGAACTCAGTACGAATACCAATCTGCACGGAATGATTCGGGTCGATCAGACCTTCTTTCGGCGCGGTATAGAACATGGTGCCGTGGTCAAATTCACAACCGTTCGCGTAGGTATCGGTGTGGGCGTCAAAGTGTACCAGCGCCATTTTGCCGAAATGCTTAGCATGAGCACGCAGCAGCGGCAGCGTAACAAAGTGGTCACCACCGAAAGAGAGCATACGCTTACCGGCAGCCAGCAGCTTCTCGGCGTGCGCCTGCAGCTTCTCGCTCATCTCACGGGCATCTCCGAAGGCATATACCAGATCGCCGCAGTCCACGACGTTCAGGCGTTCACGCATGTCGAAATTCCACGGGAAGCGATTGTGTTCCCAGGCCAGATTCGTCGAAACCTGACGGATCGCTGCCGGACCGTGGCGTCCCCCCGCACGACCAGAAGTGGCCATATCGAACGGCACGCCAGTAATCACCCAGTCAGCATCGCTGTCATATGGCTGGAAGTTCATCGGCAGGCGTAAAAAACCAAAGGCGTTGGAAACCAGTGAGTTATCGTATTGATGACCTAAGGTGCTCATGGATGGACTCCTATTACAAAGTCGATATAAAAAAACCCTTCCGCGTCGTTAGGCCCGACGAGGAAGGGTTGGATTTGCGAAACACAAGTTTGTGCTAATTATCGCCTTAAATGGACGAGGCATCAAGCGAGGTTGCTATTTCCGACACGGTGGCGGCGCATAGCCATTGTTATCTGCCGGAAAGGCTTGTCCAGAGCACGGCGGCATCGCGTTTTGCGCCGAGCCTTGTAATTCAAAGGCGGCAAAGCCGATTACCCCGGTATTACGCACATCGCCTTGCGCCGAATTGGCTGCGTAGGAATCAGCAACGTTGGCGAACTGAAAAGCCGCTTCGGTATGTTTATCTTTGCGAAATCCTTTAATCGCTAACGAATCTCCGGCATTCACAATATAACCGTTGTTATTCAGCGAACCTTGTTTACCATTCAGAACATCCAGGCCATCAACCGTAGCAACGATCTCGTAGTTGGTGTTACGACTGTAATTGCGGACATATAATTGATAATTCATTCCTACTCTGGCATGGATAATATAGCGTGGTTCATTATTTGATGAATCATAAACCCGCGTAATAGGTAGAGAATTAAAATTACCATCGCGAATAGCATATTCCAGTTCGTTAATACGAATGCTATAAACGCGGTCGTAGCCGGAAGGAACATTAGTCGAATAACTAATAACGATCATCTCTGCCGGATCGCGCCAGACTCGTTCAGCAGATACGCCCTGAACCGATGAGTGTACATCCCCACCCCAGGCGGTGCCGACATTGCCTGATGCACTGCTATTATACTGCGCATTACTGGAACAACCGGCCAGCAGCACGGCTAATGCTATCAACGCGCTACGTACTTTCCCTTTTTTCATAACCGTTCCCTCTGTATTTAATTAATGCAGCGATTGTAGGGGGATTATTTAATAAGAAAAGCAGCTAAATTATTTTTAAGAATATATAAAAAGAAAGCGGGCCGATTTACGTAAATAAATTGACCCGCCAGCGGAATAATCTTAATTATTCATCTTCAAGATAGGTATAACCGTACAAACCTGCCTCGAACTCTTCAAGGAACTGTTGTTGCAGTTCAGCATCAAGATCGGTTTTCTTCACTTGATCGCGGAACTGGGTTAACAGCGTTTTCGGATCGAGCTGTACATATTGCAGCATGTCCGCCACGGTATCGCCTTCGTCAGACAGTTCTACTTCTACGCTACCGTCAGGGAACACGAACACGTCAACCGCTTCGGTATCACCGAACAGGTTGTGCATATTGCCGAGGATCTCCTGATATGCGCCGACCATAAAGAAACCGAGCATCGGCGGATTCTCTGGATCGTACTCCGGCATTGGCATTGTCGTGGCAATACCATCACCATCAATATAGTGATCAATAGCACCGTCAGAGTCACAGGTAATATCCAGCAGCACAGCGCGACGTTCCGGCACTTGATCCAACCCTTCCAGCGGCAGAACCGGGAACAACTGGTCGATCCCCCACGCATCCGGCATCGACTGGAACAGCGAGAAGTTGACGTACATTTTGTCCGCCATACGTTCCTGCAGCTCGTCGATAATCGGACGATGAGCACGGTTTTGCGGATCCAGCTGCTTTTGCACTTCATGGCACATGCTCAAATAAAGCTGCTCAGCCCATGCGCGTTCTTGCAGGCTAAAGGTGCCGGAAGAGTAGCCGATATGAATATCGTGCAGATCCATCTGGCTGTCATGCAACCACTCACGCAGAGAACGGCGAGTGCCCGGTTCGTGCATTTCCTGCCAGGTTTCCCACATGCTTTGCAGGGCGCGCGGTGCGTCTTCTGCAGGCGCAGTCGGCACCGTGTATTCGTTACGTTCCACGCCGATGATATTCGACACCAGCACGGTGTGATGTGCAGTCACCGCACGACCCGACTCGGTGATTACTGTCGGATGTGGCAGACCATTTTCTTCACACGCATCACCAATCGCCCAGATGATGTTGTTAGCGTATTCATTGAGGCCGTAGTTCACCGAACAGTCGGACTGCGAACGGGTGCCTTCATAGTCCACGCCCAGACCGCCGCCGACGTCGAAGCACTGAATATTGACGCCCAGCTTGTGCAGTTCCACATAGAAACGCGCGGATTCACGAACGCCTGTCGCGATATCGCGAATATTCGCCATCTGCGAACCGAGGTGGAAGTGCAGTAGTTGCAGGCTGTCGAGACGCCCGGCTTCACGCAGGGTTTCAACCAGTTGCAGTACCTGAGTCGCCGCCAGGCCGAACTTCGATTTTTCCCCGCCGGAGGACTGCCATTTACCCGAGCCCTGCGAAGCCAGACGTGCACGCACGCCCAGACGAGGAACGACATTCAGACGTTCTGCTTCATCCAGCACAATGGCAATTTCTGACATCTTCTCAATGACCAGATAGACCTTGTGGCCCATCTTCTCGCCAATTAATGCCAGGCGGATATATTCGCGGTCCTTATAACCGTTGCAGACGATGACGCTACGGGTCATGCCAGCATGTGCCAGCACCGCCATCAACTCCGCTTTGGAACCGGCTTCCAGGCCCAGCGGTTCGCCCGAATGAATCAGGGACTCAATCACGCGGCGGTGCTGGTTAACTTTGATCGGATAAACGAGGAAGTAATCGCCGTTATAGCCGTAGGATTCCCGCGCACGTTTGAACGCGGCGTTAATAGAACGCAAACGGTGCTGCAGGATCTGTGGGAAACAGAACAGTGCAGGCAGACGCTGGCCCTGTGCTTCACGAGTTTTCACTAACTGCGCGAGATCGACGCGAGCTTCCGGGACGTCCGGGTCCGGGCACACGCTAATGTGGCCCAGCTCGTTAACGTCATAGTAGTTATTGCCCCACCAGGCAATATTGTAAGTACGCAGCATCTTGCTGGCTTCCTGGGAGCTCATTGCAACCTCCTGCATGGAGCGTAGTACACCGTGTTCGCCCGCTGACGAAGGCAAACCCATAGACATGTCGTCAGACATAGCGAACCTCAAATTATTTTATTAAGTGTAAAACAGTTAACGACTATCGCAGCCTGGAACTGCGATAACAACCCATAAGCACATGGATTTTCCAGCAGTGAATGCTGACGCTCCAACTGCGCAACCGGTTTCTTTTTCATAACATTATTAAGCACATAACCGAACGTAAGTGTGACAGTTCGGCGAAACCACGAGAAAACTCTTGTTTTTACAAGAGCGCCCTTGTTCAGTCCTCAGTAACTGTAACCAGCTCTTGAATCCTGAGAAGCGCCGAGATGGGTATAACATCGGCAGGTATGCAAAGCAGAGATGCAGAGTGCGGGGAACGAATCTTCACCAGAACGGTGAGACAGGTTAAGCAGCAGACAACGGTTCATTATTTCGTATCACCTCCACGGCCGCCTGTTAAGACGAACCCACAAGCCAAAACTCTGATTTCAACCCGGCTGGAAGTGGCAACACGAAAGAAACGTCGTGTGCTTTTTATTTAAGCCGCGCGCCGCGTTTTATACCCCACAATGGCAGAAAATTGCAAAAGATAAATACGCAGAATGCCGGCATTGTCAGGAAAAATTTCCAGCCACGTTTTTAACAGAATGAGACACGATTCAAAAAAAAGTGGAAATAGGGTGAAGAATTGACCTAAAATAGCCATCCAGATGTTAATCCATCCATACCGATTAACACTCAGACTGCCAGTGTTTTTAACCTGCAGAGTCGTGGTAGGATCCGCTACCACAGAAAATCCACACAACAGTTTGAGCTAACCAAATTCTCTTTAGGTGATATTAAATATGGCAAAACACCTTTTTACGTCCGAGTCCGTCTCTGAAGGGCATCCTGACAAAATTGCTGACCAAATTTCTGATGCCGTTTTAGACGCGATCCTCGAACAGGATCCGAAAGCACGCGTTGCTTGCGAAACCTACGTAAAAACCGGCATGGTTTTAGTTGGCGGCGAAATCACCACCAGCGCCTGGGTAGACATCGAAGAGATCACCCGTAACACCGTTCGCGAAATTGGCTATGTGCATTCCGACATGGGCTTTGACGCTAACTCCTGTGCGGTTCTGAGCGCTATCGGCAAACAGTCTCCTGACATCAACCAGGGCGTTGACCGTGCCGATCCGCTGGAACAGGGCGCGGGTGACCAGGGTCTGATGTTTGGTTACGCAACTAATGAAACCGACGTGCTGATGCCAGCACCTATCACCTATGCACACCGTCTGGTACAGCGTCAGGCTGAAGTGCGTAAAAACGGCACTCTGCCGTGGCTGCGCCCGGACGCGAAAAGCCAGGTGACTTTTCAGTATGACGACGGCAAAATCGTTGGTATCGATGCTGTCGTGCTTTCCACTCAGCACTCTGAAGAGATCGACCAGAAATCGCTGCAAGAAGCGGTAATGGAAGAGATCATCAAGCCAATTCTGCCCGCTGAATGGCTGACTTCTGCCACCAAATTCTTCATCAACCCGACCGGTCGTTTCGTTATCGGTGGCCCAATGGGTGACTGCGGTCTGACTGGTCGTAAAATTATCGTTGATACCTACGGCGGCATGGCGCGTCACGGTGGCGGTGCATTCTCTGGTAAAGATCCATCAAAAGTGGACCGTTCCGCAGCCTACGCAGCACGTTATGTCGCGAAAAACATCGTTGCTGCTGGCCTGGCCGATCGTTGTGAAATTCAGGTTTCCTACGCAATCGGCGTGGCTGAACCGACCTCCATCATGGTAGAAACTTTCGGTACTGAGAAAGTGCCTTCTGAACAACTGACCCTGCTGGTACGTGAGTTCTTCGACCTGCGCCCATACGGTCTGATTCAGATGCTGGATCTGCTGCACCCGATCTACAAAGAAACCGCAGCATACGGTCACTTTGGTCGTGAACATTTCCCGTGGGAAAAAACCGACAAAGCGCAGCTGCTGCGCGATGCTGCCGGTCTGAAGTAATCTTTCTTCACCTGCGTTCAAAGGCCAGCCTCGCGCTGGCCTTTTTCTTTTGGATAGGCGTTCACGCCGCATCCGGCAAAAAAACCGCCCGCACAATAACATCATTCTTCCTGATCACGTTTCACCGCAGATTATCATCACAACTGAAACCGATTACACCAACCACAACAGACAAAGATTTGTAATATTTTCATATTATTATTCGGTTTTCACAGTTGTTACATTTCTTTTCAGTAAAGTCTTAATTGCAGATAACAGCGTTTAATCTATGATGATATAACTCAATTATTTTCATGCACTTAAATCATAACTAAGATAAATGTTAGTGTAAGCGATTACACTGATGTGATTTGCTTCACATCTTTTTACGTCGTACTCACCTATCTTAATTCACAATAAAAAATAACCATATTGGAGGGCATCATGCCTGACGCTAAAAAACAGGGGCGGTCAAACAAGGCAATGACGTTTTTCGTCTGCTTCCTTGCCGCTCTGGCGGGATTACTCTTTGGCCTGGATATCGGTGTAATTGCTGGCGCACTGCCGTTTATTGCAGATGAATTCCAGATTACTTCGCACACGCAAGAATGGGTCGTAAGCTCCATGATGTTCGGTGCGGCAGTCGGTGCGGTGGGCAGCGGCTGGCTCTCCTTTAAACTCGGGCGCAAAAAGAGCCTGATGATCGGCGCAATTTTGTTTGTTGCCGGTTCGCTGTTCTCTGCGGCTGCGCCAAACGTTGAAGTACTGATTCTTTCCCGCGTTCTACTGGGGCTGGCGGTGGGTGTGGCCTCTTATACCGCACCGCTGTACCTCTCTGAAATTGCGCCGGAAAAAATTCGTGGCAGTATGATCTCGATGTATCAGTTGATGATCACTATCGGGATCCTCGGTGCTTATCTTTCTGATACCGCCTTCAGCTACACCGGTGCATGGCGCTGGATGCTGGGTGTGATTATCATCCCGGCAATTTTGCTGCTGATTGGTGTCTTCTTCCTGCCAGACAGCCCACGTTGGTTTGCCGCCAAACGCCGTTTTGTTGATGCCGAACGCGTGCTGCTACGCCTGCGTGACACCAGCGCGGAAGCGAAACGCGAACTGGATGAAATCCGTGAAAGTTTGCAGGTTAAACAGAGTGGCTGGGCGCTGTTTAAAGAGAACAGCAACTTCCGCCGCGCGGTGTTCCTTGGCGTACTGTTGCAGGTAATGCAGCAATTCACCGGGATGAACGTCATCATGTATTACGCGCCGAAAATCTTCGAACTGGCGGGTTATACCAACACTACCGAGCAAATGTGGGGGACCGTGATTGTCGGCCTGACCAACGTACTTGCCACCTTTATCGCAATCGGCCTTGTTGACCGCTGGGGACGTAAACCAACGCTAACGCTGGGCTTCCTGGTGATGGCTGCTGGCATGGGCGTACTCGGTACAATGATGCATATCGGTATTCACTCTCCGTCGGCGCAGTATTTCGCCATCGCCATGCTGCTGATGTTTATTGTCGGTTTTGCCATGAGTGCCGGTCCGCTGATTTGGGTACTGTGCTCCGAAATTCAGCCGCTGAAAGGCCGCGATTTTGGCATCACCTGCTCCACTGCCACCAACTGGATTGCCAACATGATCGTTGGCGCAACGTTCCTGACCATGCTCAACACGCTGGGTAACGCCAACACCTTCTGGGTGTATGCGGCTCTGAACGTACTGTTTATCCTGCTGACATTGTGGCTGGTACCGGAAACCAAACACGTTTCGCTGGAACATATTGAACGTAATCTGATGAAAGGTCGTAAACTGCGCGAAATAGGCGCTCACGATTAATCTCCCCAAGCTTCCTCCCATCGCGGAGGAAGCCACCTCTTGCAGTCATCTTTTCTTCGCTCTATCCTCTGCCGCTATGAAAACATCCCGTCTCCCTATCGCCATCCAACAGGCCGTTATGCGTCGCCTGCGGGAAAAACTCGCCCAGGCCAACCTGAAGCTAGGGCGTAACTACCCGGAGCCAAAACTCTCTTACACCCAGCGCGGAACCTCCGCCGGAACGGCCTGGCTGGAAAGCTATGAAATTCGCCTCAATCCCGTTTTGCTGTTGGAAAACAGTGAAGCTTTTATTGAAGAAGTGGTACCGCACGAACTGGCACATTTGCTGGTATGGAAACATTTCGGCCGCGTAGCGCCACATGGCAAAGAGTGGAAGTGGATGATGGAAAACGTGCTGGGTGTTCCCGCCCGTCGTACGCATCAGTTCGAACTGCAATCCGTGCGTCGCAACACCTTCCCCTACCGCTGCAAGTGCCAGGAGCATCAGCTTACCGTACGCCGCCATAATCGCGTAGTTCGTGGCGAGGCCGTCTATCGCTGTGTTCACTGCGGTGAACAGCTGGTTGCGAAATAACCATCTGAACTATCAGGAACTTTCCTGATCTGGCTGATTGCATACCAAAACAACTTTCGCTACGTTGCTGGCTCGTTTTAACACGGAGTAAGTGATGTACCGTTATTTGTCTATTGCTGCGGTGGTACTGAGCGCAGCATTTTCCGGCCCGGCGTTGGCCGAAGGTATCAATAGTTTTTCTCAGGCGAAAGCCGCGGCGGTAAAAGTCCACGCTGACGCGCCCGGTACGTTTTATTGCGGATGTAAAATTAACTGGCAGGGCAAAAAAGGCGTTGTTGATCTGCAATCGTGCGGCTATCAGGTGCGCAAAAATGAAAACCGCGCCAGCCGCGTAGAGTGGGAACATGTCGTTCCCGCCTGGCAGTTCGGTCACCAGCGCCAGTGCTGGCAGGACGGTGGACGTAAAAACTGCGCTAAAGATCCGGTCTATCGCAAGATGGAAAGCGATATGCATAACCTGCAGCCGTCAGTCGGTGAGGTGAATGGCGATCGCGGCAACTTTATGTACAGCCAGTGGAATGGCGGTGAAGGCCAGTACGGTCAATGCGCCATGAAGGTCGATTTCAAAGAAAAAGCTGCCGAACCACCAGCGCGTGCACGCGGTGCCATTGCGCGCACCTACTTCTATATGCGCGACCAATACAACCTGACACTCTCTCGCCAGCAAACGCAGCTGTTCAACGCATGGAACAAGATGTATCCGGTTACCGACTGGGAGTGCGAGCGCGATGAACGCATCGCGAAGGTGCAGGGCAATCATAACCCGTATGTGCAACGCGCTTGCCAGGCGCGAAAGAGCTAACCTACACTAGCGGGATTCTTTTTGTTAACCCCTACCCCACGCGTACAACCGCGTGGGGAGACGACGCGGATTTTTAACTATGCGTATCCCCCGCATTTATCATCCTGAACCACTGACCAGCCATTCTCACATCGCGCTTTGCGAAGATGCCGCCAACCATATCGGGCGCGTACTGCGCATGGGGCCGGGGCAGGCGTTGCAATTGTTTGACGGTAGCAACCAGGTCTTTGACGCCGAAATTACCGGCGCCAGCAAAAAAAGCGTGGAAGTGAAGGTGCTGGAAGGCCAGATCGACGATCGCGAATCTCCGCTGCATATTCACCTCGGTCAGGTGATGTCGCGTGGTGAAAAAATGGAATTTACTATCCAGAAATCGGTCGAACTCGGTGTAAGCCTCATTACGCCACTTTTTTCTGAGCGCTGCGGCGTTAAACTGGATAGTGAACGTCTGAACAAGAAGCTTCAGCAGTGGCAGAAGATTGCAATTGCTGCCTGTGAGCAGTGTGGTCGTAACCGGGTGCCGGAAATCCGTCCAGCGATGGATCTGGAAGCCTGGTGTGCAGAGCAGGATGAAGGACTGAAACTGAATCTTCACCCGCGCGCCAGTAACAGCATCAATACGTTGCCGTTACCGGTTGAACGCGTCCGCCTGCTGATTGGCCCGGAAGGCGGTTTATCGGCAGATGAAATTGCCATGACTGCCCGCTATCAATTTACTGATATCCTGTTGGGACCTCGCGTTTTGCGTACAGAGACAACTGCGCTCACCGCCATTACCGCGCTACAAGTACGATTTGGCGATTTGGGCTAACGGAGAAGAATAATGATCAAGCTCGGCATCGTGATGGACCCCATCGCAAACATCAACATCAAGAAAGATTCCAGTTTTGCTATGTTGCTGGAAGCACAGCGTCGTGGTTACGAACTTCACTATATGGAGATGGGCGATCTGTATCTGATCAATGGTGAAGCCCGCGCCCATACCCGCACGCTGAACGTGAAGCAGAACTACGAAGAGTGGTTTTCGTTCGTCGGTGAACAGGATCTGCCGCTGGCCGATCTCGATGTGATCCTGATGCGTAAAGACCCGCCGTTTGATACCGAGTTTATCTACGCGACCTATATTCTGGAACGTGCCGAAGAGAAAGGGACGCTGATCGTTAACAAGCCGCAGAGCCTGCGCGACTGTAACGAGAAACTGTTTACCGCCTGGTTCTCTGACTTAACGCCAGAAACGCTGGTTACGCGCAATAAAGCGCAGCTAAAAGCGTTCTGGGAGAAACACAGCGACATCATTCTTAAGCCGCTGGACGGTATGGGCGGCGCGTCGATTTTCCGCGTGAAAGAAGGCGATCCAAACCTCGGCGTGATTGCCGAAACCCTGACTGAGCATGGCACTCGCTACTGCATGGCGCAAAATTACCTGCCAGCCATTAAAGATGGCGACAAACGCGTGCTGGTGGTGGATGGCGAGCCGGTACCGTACTGCCTGGCGCGTATTCCGCAGGGGGGCGAAACCCGTGGCAATCTGGCTGCCGGTGGTCGCGGTGAACCTCGTCCGCTGACGGAAAGTGACTGGAAAATCGCCCGTCAGATCGGGCCGACGCTGAAAGAAAAAGGGCTGATTTTTGTTGGTCTGGATATCATCGGCGACCGTCTGACTGAAATTAACGTCACCAGCCCAACCTGTATTCGTGAGATTGAAGCAGAGTTTCCGGTGTCGATCACCGGAATGTTAATGGATGCCATCGAAGCACGTTTACAGCAGCAGTAACCCACCTTAGCGAGAAGGATCTCGTTGAGACTCTGAGTGACAGCGCCCTTCTTTCCACGCATACTGGGCGCTGTTGCTTTTTTGAACCAGGAAACAGAACCTCTGACAATGAATTTACAGCATCACTTTCTTATTGCCATGCCTGCTCTCCAGGATCCGATTTTCCGTCGTTCCGTGGTCTACATTTGCGAACATAATACCAATGGTGCAATGGGGATCATCGTCAACAAGCCGCTGGAAAATCTCAAAATTGAAGGGATTCTGGAAAAGCTGAAGATCACGCCGGAGCCGCGTGATGAATCAATCCGTCTGGATAAACCGGTTATGCTCGGCGGTCCGCTGGCTGAAGATCGCGGGTTTATTTTGCATACTCCGCCCTCCAATTTTGCTTCCAGCATTCGCATTTCAGACAACACGGTAATGACCACTTCCCGCGATGTGCTGGAAACGCTCGGCACCGATAAACAACCGTCTGACGTATTGGTGGCTCTGGGTTATGCCTCCTGGGAGAAAGGTCAACTGGAACAAGAAATTCTCGATAACGCGTGGCTAACGGCCCCGGCAGATCTGAATATTCTGTTCAAAACGCCGATTGCCGACCGCTGGCGCGAGGCGGCAAAACTGATTGGTGTGGATATTCTCACCATGCCTGGTGTGGCAGGACACGCCTGATGAGTGGAACCTTACTCGCCTTCGACTTCGGCACCAAAAGCATTGGCGTAGCGGTCGGCCAACGCATTACCGGCACCGCTCGCCCTTTGCCTGCAATTAAAGCACAGGACGGTACGCCGGACTGGAACATTATCGAGCGTTTACTGAAAGAGTGGCAGCCGGACGAAATCATCGTCGGTTTGCCGCTGAATATGGACGGCACCGAGCAACCATTGACTGCCAGAGCGCGTAAATTCGCCAACCGTATTCATGGTCGTTTCGGTGTTGAAGTAAAGCTCCATGACGAGCGTCTTAGCACCGTGGAAGCCCGTTCCGGTCTGTTTGAACAGGGCGGCTATCGGGCGCTCAACAAAGGCAAAGTTGACTCTGCCTCTGCGGTTATTATTCTCGAAAGCTATTTCGAGCAGGGATATTAAGGCGATTTAAAAGCCTGGCGGATAGTCGTTACCGTCATCCGGCCATTTTGCCGGATGCTGCGTGAACACCTTATCCAGCACACATCTGGCAGCGGCTGTAGGTCTGATAAGACGCGTTAGCGTCGCATCAGACATTTATTGCCTTTGTAGGCCCGATAAGCTTGCGCATCGGGCATGGCAACGTCACAAACGCCCTTCCCCCACCCGGTGCTGATAACTCTGCTGAAACGTTATCATCCCCACCTGCTGCCCGGTTTGAATAACATGCGGTAACTGGTGGGTTTTCCCTTCACGAATCAAATTCCCCACCGCGGGTGTGTTAATCAGCAATTCAAATAGCGCCACGCGTCCTTCCTGTTTATCCACTTCCAGCTTTTGTGACAGCACTGCCCGTAAACTACCTGCCAGTTGATTACGCACGGGGTCTTTTTCCTGCGCCGGAAATGAATCCACCAGTCGCTCAACTGCCTGCGCGGCACCACGTGTATGTAAGGTTGCCAGCACCAGATGCCCGGTTTCTGCCGCCGTCAGCGCCAGACGGATTGTCTCACTGTCACGTAGCTCTCCGAGCAAAATCACATCAGGATCTTCCCGCAATGCGGCCCGCAACCCCGATGCGAACGTCATACAGTGCAAACCAATTTCCCGCTGCTGGATCAAACATCGCTGGCTGGCATAGAGATATTCCACAGGATCTTCCAGCGTCAGAATATGCGCATCGGCATGTTGATTAAGATAGCCAACCATCGCCGCCAGCGTGGTAGATTTGCCACTCCCCGTCGCCCCCGTCACCAGAATCATGCCATTCTCGCTCTTGAGTAATTCCGGCAATACCGGTGGCGCACCAAGCTGTTCGAGCTGTGGACAGTGCGAAGGTAACAACCGTAATGCCAGAGAAATACCTTGCCGTTGCGCGAACGCACTGCCACGCAACCGCTGGTTTTCCGCCAGCGACACGGCAAAATCCAGCTGGCCATTTTCCAGCAATATTGCCCGCTGATCGTCATCCAGCCACTCCCGCAGTAGCTCTTCGACGTCCGGCGCATCAAACGGCGCAGCTTCCATTAGCCCGCGAATGCGCCATCGTGCGGGCCAGGCGCTGCACAGGTGTAGATCCGAGACGTTATGCTTTACACTAAGGGCCACAATTTCTTCCATATTCATACTAAGATCCTCGGAAAATGAACGATATTGCGCATAACCTGGCACAGGTCCGGGACAAAATCTCAGCGGCTGCAACGCGTTGCGGCCGTTCTCCAGAAGAAATTACGCTGCTTGCAGTCAGTAAAACAAAACCTGCGAGCGCCATCGCAGAAGCCATTGATGCCGGGCAGCGTCAATTTGGTGAAAACTACGTTCAGGAAGGGGTAGATAAAATTCGCCACTTTCAGGAACTGGGCGTAACAGGATTAGAATGGCATTTTATTGGCCCGTTGCAGTCTAATAAAAGCCGCCTGGTGGCAGAGCATTTCGACTGGTGTCATACCATCGACCGTTTGCGCATTGCTACCCGCCTCAACGATCAGCGCCCGGCAGAACTTCCCCCTCTTAACGTACTGATTCAAATTAATATTAGTGATGAAAACAGTAAGTCCGGGATTCAACTGGCAGAACTGGACGAGCTGGCAGCGGCGGTCGCTGAACTACCGCGTTTACGTCTGCGCGGGCTGATGGCAATCCCTGCGCCTGAGTCAGAATATGTAAGGCAGTTTGAAGTTGCACGCCAAATGGCTGTAGCATTTGCCGGACTGAAAACGCGCTACCCGCATATCGACACGCTCTCTCTGGGAATGTCGGACGATATGGAAGCCGCCATTGCGGCAGGTAGCACGATGGTTCGTATCGGCACTGCAATTTTTGGTGCGCGTGATTACTCTAAAAAATAAGGAATTAAAGAAACGCCATGAATACGTTGACTTTCCTGCTTTCAACGGTCATTGAGCTGTATACCATGGTGCTGTTATTACGCATCTGGATGCAGTGGGCTCATTGTGATTTTTACAACCCCTTCTCACAGTTTGTAGTGAAGGTAACGCAGCCAATTATCGGGCCACTGCGCCGCGTTATTCCGGCAATGGGTCCCATTGACAGCGCCTCGCTGCTGGTTGCCTATATTCTCAGTTTTATCAAAGCCATTGTGCTGTTTAAAGTGGTGACCTTCCTGCCAATCATCTGGATTGCCGGTTTACTGATTCTGCTGAAAACCATCGGCTTGCTGATTTTCTGGGTCCTGCTGGTGATGGCGATTATGAGCTGGGTAAGCCAGGGTCGTAGTCCGATTGAATACGTGCTGATTCAGCTGGCCGATCCGCTGCTGCGCCCGATTCGCCGCCTGCTACCGGCAATGGGTGGGATTGATTTCTCGCCGATGATCCTCGTTCTGCTGCTGTATGTCATCAATATGGGTGTCGCAGAAGTATTACAGGCAACCGGAAACATGCTGCTGCCGGGGCTGTGGATGGCGTTATGAGTGCCGTAACAGTTAATGATGACGGTCTGGTTTTACGGCTCTATATTCAGCCGAAAGCCAGCCGTGATTCTATTGTCGGTTTACATGGCGACGAAGTTAAAGTCGCCATTACCGCGCCGCCGGTTGACGGCCAGGCCAACAGCCATCTGGTGAAGTTTCTCGGTAAGCAATTCCGGGTAGCCAAAAGCCAGGTGGTAATTGAAAAAGGCGAACTTGGCCGCCACAAACAAATTAAAATCATTAATCCGCAACAAATCCCGCCAGAAATCGCGGCGTTAATTAATTAGGTATCCTATGCAAAAAGTTGTCCTCGCAACCGGCAATGCCGGTAAAGTGCGTGAGCTGGCGTCGCTGCTTAGCGACTTCGGTCTTGATATCGTGGCCCAAACAGACCTCGGCGTAGATTCCGCTGAAGAAACCGGCCTGACCTTTATCGAAAACGCGATTCTGAAAGCGCGCCATGCGGCAAAAGTGACCGGTTTACCGGCAATTGCCGACGACTCTGGTCTGGCGGTAGATGCGCTGGGTGGCGCGCCGGGTATTTACTCCGCGCGTTATTCCGGTGAAGACGCGACCGATCAAAAGAATCTGCAAAAACTGTTGGAAACACTGAAAGACGTACCGGACGACCAACGTCAGGCGCGTTTCCACTGCGTGCTGGTATATCTGCGTCACGCGGAAGATCCAACTCCGCTGGTGTGCCACGGTAGCTGGCCGGGCGTGATTACTCGTGAACCAGCGGGCACTGGTGGCTTTGGTTATGATCCAATCTTCTTCGTACCTTCCGAAGGGAAAACCGCTGCCGAACTGACCCGCGAAGAAAAGAGCGCCATTTCCCACCGTGGTCAGGCATTGAAACTGCTGTTGGACGCTTTACGTAATGGTTAAATTACCGCCGCTGAGTCTCTACATTCACATCCCGTGGTGCGTGCAGAAATGCCCGTACTGCGATTTCAACTCTCACGCGTTGAAAGGAGAAGTGCCGCACGACGATTACGTTCAGCATCTGCTTTGCGATCTGGACAATGATGTGGCTTACGCTCAGGGCCGTGAAGTAAAGACAATCTTTATTGGCGGTGGTACGCCGAGCCTGCTTTCCGGCCCGGCGATGCAAACGCTGCTGGACGGCGTGCGTGCGCGTTTGCCGCTGGCAGCGGATGCAGAAATTACTATGGAAGCGAACCCTGGTACGGTAGAAGCCGATCGCTTTGTCGATTATCAGCGTGCTGGTGTGAACCGCATCTCTATTGGTGTGCAGAGTTTTAGCGAAGAAAAGCTGAAACGACTTGGGCGCATTCATGGCCCGCAAGAAGCGAAACGAGCGGCAAAGCTGGCGAGCGGTTTAGGGTTACGTAGCTTTAACCTTGATTTGATGCATGGACTACCGGATCAATCACTGGAAGAGGCGCTTGGCGATCTACGCCAGGCCATTGAACTGAATCCGCCGCATCTTTCCTGGTATCAACTGACCATCGAACCCAATACGCTGTTTGGTTCGCGACCACCGGTGCTGCCGGACGACGACGCGCTGTGGGATATATTCGAACAGGGGCATCAGTTATTAACCGCAGCGGGTTATCAGCAATATGAAACTTCCGCTTACGCCAAACCCAGTTATCAGTGCCAGCACAATCTCAACTACTGGCGCTTTGGCGACTACATCGGTATTGGCTGCGGCGCGCACGGCAAAGTGACCTTCCCGGATGGGCGCATTCTGCGTACCACTAAAACGCGTCATCCGCGTGGTTTTATGCAAGGAAGGTATCTGGAAAGCCAGCGTGATGTCGAAGCCGCAGATAAGCCGTTTGAGTTCTTTATGAACCGCTTTCGCTTGCTGGAGGCCGCGCCACGCGCAGAGTTTAGTGCGTATACCGGGCTTTGCGAAGATGTGATTCGCCCACAGTTAGACGAGGCGATTGCCCAGGGTTATCTCACCGAATGTGCGGATTACTGGCAGATAACGGAACATGGGAAGCTGTTTTTAAATTCGCTGCTGGAGCTTTTTCTGGCTGAGTAAACTTGTATTGCCGGATGCGGCGTGAACGCCTTATCCAGCCGACATGTGGCAGCGGTTGTAGGTCTGATAAGACGCGCAAGCGTCGCATCAGACGTTGATTGCCGGATGCGGGGTCAACGCCGCATCCTGCTACAAATCGTGCACTATATCAAACTTACTTAATCACCCCATTGCGCCGCAGTTGTTCGGTATCTTTTTTCCAGCGTTCATTAGCTTGGTTGATATCGTCAATTTTCATCAAAATCGCGACTTTTTTACTGTTTATTTCTGAAACTTTCATCGTTAACGGATATTGCCCTTTTTCGAGCGTTACCCAGTCATCCTGCAATTTACGGCTGAGTTTTTGTGATTGCAGAAAAGTCTGTCGCCGTTGTTCGTTGATATCGAAATCTCGTTTCTGCTGAATCGGCACTTCATAACACTCTTCACTCTGTTTATGACATGCCGCAATCGCCGGTTGATAAACCTCTTTGTCATATTTAACCGCGAACGCCTCGCTATCGTTCTGTTTATTAAACTCATCACGCTGTTGGTGAATTTTTTTAAAGGCTTCTTCGCGGGTCATTTGCTTACCGTTTGCATCTTTTCCCCAATATGCATCCGCTGCTTTCTGCGCCGCCACCATTTGCTTATCAAGCGCTTTCACTTCCTTTTCCAGCGCAGGAATCGAGTTCTTCTGGGTATTCAACGCAGATTCAAGCTGACTAAAGCGATAATTGAAATCTTCGCTATTCACGATCAGATATTTATTATTCGTTTTGATATCGTCGACCACCCGCCCACGATCGCTGGCTGCCGCCTGAAAAGAGTAAAAGTTCACCGACCAGCCAGACGCGGGCGTTCCTTTACTGGTTAACATCGCCGAGAATTTTACCGGTTTATCTTTCGTCCAGGTCTGTTCGAGCAGTTCGTAATCTGCCAACTGACCGACCCAGGTATAGAGATCGTCACTGGAAGAGACATCGCCTTCCGCTGACCAGGTGGCCTGATTACCCTTAGCATCAAGATTTTTTAAGGTGATAGCATCAAGCTTGAGAATGCCGTGATACTGCTTTTTGAATTGATCTTTTAAGATATTTTCAGTTGGCGGTTCGCCATCTGCCCAGGCATTACCAGTCATCAACATAAGCAGTGCCGTGCCAACAATCCATTGCTTTTTCACCCGAAAAACCTCACGCGGAATAATTTATTCCGGTGATTATCATTAGGGTAATGAAAATTGGCAATGGACGTAAGTCTGAAGTGAAAAAGCCCCGGCACGATACCGGGGCGAGGTGATTAGTACTGATTGAAGATCTGCTGGATCTGCTGCGGATCTTTGGTTTGCGTCAGAGCCAGTTGCAGCAGAACGCGCGCTTTTTGCGGGTTCAGCGTGCCAGAGGCGACGAAGCCGTATTTCGCATCATCCACTTCGGCATCCTGAGTGGTAGCGCCCGTCGGTACGCGGGAAGAACGCACGACTGCAGTACCGGTTTTCGCGGCGGTCGCCAGCGTGTCGAACACAGATTTATACAGGTTGCCGTTACCCACACCAGCGCTAACGATGCCATCATAGCCCGCATCTACCAGTGCTTTAGCCGGAAGATCGGATGCGTTAGCGTAGTTATAAACAATACCGACTTTCGGCAGTTCATTCAGCTTAGAGACATCGAATGGCGTGTCGCTGGTATGCTTACGTGCCGGGGTACGCTGGTAGTCAATCTTACCGTTGTGAATGTAACCCAGAGGACCGTAGTTAACAGACTTGAAGGTCGCTACGTCGGTGGTGTTGGTTTTGGTGACGTCACGGCCATCAAGCACGGTGTCATTCATCACTACCAGCACGCCACGGTTGGCGGAGGCTTTATCAGCTGCGGTCACTACCGCGTTATACAGGTTGAATGGACCGTCTGCGCTCATAGACGTGGACGGACGCATTGCGCCGACCATCACCACCGGTTTGTCGCATTTCACCGTCAGGTCGAGGAAGTAAGCAGTTTCTTCCATCGTGTCGGTACCGTGGGTAATGACGAAGCCGTCGGTCTTATCGCAGTCGGTGTTAATTTTTTTCGCCAGTGTCAGCCAGACATTATCGTTCATGTCCTGGGAGCCGATATTCACTACCTGCTCGCCTTTAACGTTCGCAATGTCTTTTAGTTGCGGCACCGCATTAACCAGATTTTCTACGCCAACTTTACCCGCTGTGTAGTTAGATTTGGTTGCGGAGTCACCACCACCGGCAATGGTCCCGCCGGTTGCTAAAATGGTGATATTGGGTAATGCCAATGCTGCACCACTAAAACCCATAACCAGTGCGGCAAGTGCCGTCTTTTTGAAAAACTCCATTTCATTCCTCCAGTTACGTGAACGCTACGCATTATCCCTTAGCTCTGTATGGGAAATTTGACGTTAAACAATTTACAACGTGAATATATTTTGGAGATCTACAAAGTTAGAGGCAGGTAACAAAACGAAGAATTAAACGGCATAAAAAAGTATTATGCCGTCTTAAAATAGAGGATTATTTTAAATTCCCGACCAGGGCTTTGCGGCTATCTTCCAGAGTCACAACGCGGCTACAAACATCTTTGCCAAACTGCTGGAAATCTTTTTCCTGCTTTTTCCACTCGGTTTGGATTGAGGATTGCAGCCCCCCCAGGCTTCCCAGCACATTCTGTAATGGGTTACCGCCGCTTTTCAGCACCGCTTTCGCGCCCATTTCATTAATGCTGTCCTGTAAAATTCCACCCATTGCCTGATTCACTAATTGCTGGCCTTCGGCGCGAACCTGATCAATGGCTTTATAGTGAAACGTCAGGCCATCGCTGCGCGTTTCAATAATGCGGTTCATCTGCTCTTTCAGCTGCGCATCAAGTTTGGTCAGACGGCTGCGCATTTTGCTGCTTTCGCCCATCTCCTGAACGATAATTTTATCCAGAGCAATACGGGCTTTCTCGACGCGGCTTTTCGCGCCTTCATCAATCCACGGCAGCGTGCTGCGTAGTTCAGCCTGATAATCCTTCGCCTGCTCGCGCTGGGCGGCATTCAGGGAATATTGCTTACCGTTATACATCACGTTGCCGTCTGGCGTGATCACCAGATTGCCGTTTTCGCCCTTCACCTGCACGGTTTGCGGGCTGACAATCACATCGTCACGCGGCGTGACGCTGCACTGGTAGTCGGCGTGAGCGGTCATTGCCGTCACTGAAAGTGCTGCCGCCAGCAGCATTTTGCGCATCATAGTCTTCCCTCAAGAAAAAATCAGGCCAGCATTTGCTGGCCCCAGATTGATAACAAAGTACGCGTTTTCCATGCCGGATGCGGCGTAAACACCTTATCCCGCCTACTCGATCGTGCATCTTTCCAGGCCTGATAAGCGTAGCGCATCAGGCAGTTTTGCATTTGTCATCGCCCGTATGCTTTCTTAGTCCCACCAAACGTCGAAAAGTTCGCTGGTGCGTACCTCATCCAGTTTGCGCTCTTCCAGCCACTTACGCACAATCGCCTGATGTTCTTCGGTGCATTTGCCGATTTCCTGCATGCAGATCAGACCTTCCCAGGCCAGATAACCGCTGCCGTCAAAGGCCAGTTTGTTCGGTTCGATAACCTCGTTAATAAAATCATCAACGGTTTTATCAATCTGTTCTTCCGATGTACCTTCCGGGAATCGCCATGCCACCGAAAATCCTAATTCCTGGAATTCGTCGATGTGCATTTTTTTACGCAGACGACGGCTACGGTTCTTTGCCATTATTTCACCCTCTCGAACATTAAGTCCCATACTCCGTGACCAAGACGATGACCACGTTGTTCAAATTTCGTCACCGGACGTGATGCCGGACGCGGTACGTAATCATTGCTCTCTGACAGGTTTTTATAACCGTCAATAGAAGACATCACTTCAAGCATATGTTCCGCATAAGGTTCCCAGTCGGTCGCCATATGGAATACGCCCCCCAGCTGCAGTTTGCTTTTTACCAGTTCGGCAAACGGCACCTGAACGATACGGCGTTTATTATGGCGCGCTTTGTGCCACGGGTCAGGGAAAAAGAGCTGCACCATGCGCAATGAATTGTCAGGAATCATTTTATGCAGCACTTCAACCGCATCGTGACACATCACGCGCAGGTTGCTTAAACCTTCTTCATGCGCAGAAGCCAGGCACGCACCAACGCCCGGTGAATGCACTTCAATGCCGAGGAAGTCCTGCTCAGGGCGATCTTTAGCCATTGCCACCAGCGACGCCCCCATGCCAAAACCAATCTCAAGCGTCACCGGCGCTTCACGGCCAAAAAGCGCGGGGAAATCCAGCATATCTTCGCTGAACTCAACGCCCATCACCGGCCAGTAGTTTTCCAGCGCATGTTCTTGGCCTTTGGTCAGTCGCCCCTGGCGGCGCACAAAACTACGGATACGGCGCAGTGGGCGGCCGTTTTCATCAAATTCCGGTGAAATGACGTCGTTTTTCATAAAGGTTTAGTCGCTTGTGAAAGTGTTCTGAAAACGGGCATTATCCAAAGTTAGTTGCCGGATGCAAGCATGATAAGGCCGTGGCTGCGGAAAGTTCCGGTTTACACCCTGCCGTCGCTGTGCTGCAATCTTGCCCCCAACAACAGTGAATTCGGTGACCATGCAAGCGTCGCAATTTTCAGCCCAGGTTCTGGACTGGTACGATAAATACGGGCGAAAAACTCTGCCCTGGCAAATTGACAAGACGCCCTACAAAGTATGGCTCTCAGAAGTGATGTTGCAACAAACTCAGGTTGCGACCGTTATCCCCTATTTTGAACGCTTTATGGCGCGCTTCCCGACGGTGACCGATCTCGCCAATGCGCCGCTCGACGAAGTTCTCCACTTGTGGACCGGGCTTGGCTATTACGCCCGCGCGCGCAATCTGCATAAAGCGGCACAACAAGTGGCGACCTTACACGGCGGTAAATTCCCGGAAACCTTTGAGGAAGTTGCAGCACTGCCGGGCGTCGGGCGTTCCACCGCAGGCGCGATTCTCTCGCTTTCTCTGGGTAAGCACTTTCCGATTCTCGACGGTAACGTCAAACGGGTGCTGGCGCGCTGCTATGCTGTAAGCGGCTGGCCAGGGAAAAAAGAGGTCGAGAATAAATTATGGAGTTTGAGCGAGCAGGTGACGCCCGCGGTTGGCGTGGAACGGTTTAATCAGGCGATGATGGATTTGGGTGCGATGCTTTGTACGCGCTCGAAACCGAAATGTTCGCTCTGTCCGCTACAAAACGGATGTATTGCCGCCGCCAACAATAGCTGGGCGCTTTATCCGGGCAAAAAACCGAAACAGACGCTGCCGGAGCGCACCGGCTACTTTTTGCTATTACAGCACGAAGATGAAGTATTGCTGGCGCAGCGTCCGCCGAGCGGATTGTGGGGCGGTTTATACTGTTTCCCGCAGTTTGCCGACGAAGAAAGTTTGCGGCAGTGGCTGGCGCAACGGCAGATTGCTGCCGATAACCTGACGCAACTGACCGCGTTTCGGCATACCTTCAGCCATTTCCACTTAGATATTGTGCCTATGTGGCTTCCCGTGTCGTCATTCACCGGCTGCATGGATGAAGGCAATGCGCTCTGGTATAACTTAGCGCAACCGCCGTCAGTTGGCCTGGCGGCTCCCGTGGAGCGTTTGTTACAGCAGTTACGCACTGGCGCGCCGGTTTAGCGCGTGAGTCGATAAAGAGGATGATTTATGAGCAGAACGATTTTTTGTACTTTCCTGCAACGTGAAGCAGAAGGTCAGGATTTTCAGCTGTACCCCGGCGAGCTGGGAAAACGCATCTATAACGAGATCTCCAAAGAAGCCTGGGCGCAGTGGCAGCACAAGCAAACCATGCTGATTAATGAAAAGAAACTCAACATGATGAATGCCGAGCACCGCAAGCTGCTTGAGCAGGAGATGGTCAACTTCCTGTTCGAGGGTAAAGAGGTGCATATCGAGGGCTATACGCCGGAAGATAAAAAATAAAAACAGTGCCGGAGCACGCCTCCGGCAACTTGCATAAAAACAAACACAACACGCACCCGGAATGATGAAAAAATATCTCGCGCTGGCTTTGATTGCGCCGTTGCTCATCTCCTGTTCGACGACCAAAAAAGGCGATACCTATAACGAAGCCTGGGTCAAAGATACCAACGGTTTTGATATTCTGATGGGGCAATTTGCCCACAATATTGAGAACATCTGGGGCTTCAAAGAGGTGGTGATCGCTGGTCCTAAGGACTACGTGAAATACACCGATCAATATCAGACCCGCAGCCACATCAACTTCGATGACGGTACGATTACTATCGAAACCATCGCCGGGACAGAACCTGCCGCGCATTTGCGCCGGGCAATTATCAAAACGTTATTGATGGGTGACGATCCGAGTTCGGTCGATCTCTATTCCGACGTTGATGATATTACGATTTCGAAAGAACCTTTCCTTTACGGTCAGGTGGTGGACAACACCGGGCAGCCGATTCGCTGGGAAGGTCGCGCAAGCAACTTCGCGGATTATCTGCTGAAAAACCGTCTGAAGAGCCGCAGCAACGGGCTGCGTATCATCTACAGCGTCACCATTAACATGGTGCCGAACCACCTTGATAAACGTGCGCACAAATATCTCGGCATGGTCCGCCAGGCGTCACGGAAATATGGCGTTGATGAGTCGCTGATTCTGGCAATTATGCAGACCGAATCTTCCTTTAACCCGTATGCGGTCAGCCGTTCCGATGCGCTGGGATTAATGCAGGTGGTACAACATACTGCCGGGAAAGATGTGTTCCGCTCGCAGGGGAAATCCGGCACGCCGAGCCGCAGTTTCTTGTTTGATCCTGCCAGCAATATTGATACCGGCACCGCGTATCTGGCGATGCTGAACAATGTTTATCTCGGCGGAATTGATAACCCAACATCGCGGCGTTATGCCGTCATCACCGCCTATAACGGCGGCGCAGGCAGCGTGCTGCGAGTCTTTTCGAATGATAAGATTCAGGCTGCCAATATTATTAACACCATGACGCCGGGCGATGTTTATCAGACGCTGACGACCCGCCATCCCTCTGCGGAATCTCGCCGTTATCTTTATAAAGTGAATACCGCGCAAAAATCCTACCGCCGCCGATAATTCCATTAACCGCCCCTGACGATGCTCAGGGGAAAAAATGTTATCCACATCACAATTTCGTTTTGCAAATTGGGAATGTTTGCAATTATTTGCCACAGGTAACAAAAAACCAGTCCGCGAAGTTGATAGAATCCCATCATCTCGCACGGTCAAATGTGCTTTTTCAAACACTCATCCGCATCACGATGTGAGGAAATTAACATGAATCTTAAGCTGCAGCTGAAAATCCTCTCTTTTCTGCAGTTCTGTCTGTGGGGAAGTTGGCTGACGACCCTCGGCTCCTATATGTTTGTTACCCTGAAGTTTGACGGTGCTTCTATTGGCGCAGTTTATAGCTCACTGGGTATCGCAGCGGTCTTTATGCCTGCGCTGCTGGGGATTGTGGCCGACAAATGGTTAAGTGCGAAATGGGTATATGCCATTTGCCACACCATTGGCGCTATCACGCTGTTCATGGCGGCACAGGTCACGACACCGGAGGCGATGTTCCTTGTGATATTGATTAACTCGTTTGCTTATATGCCAACGCTTGGGTTAATCAACACCATCTCTTACTATCGCCTGCAAAATGCCGGGATGGATATCGTTACTGACTTCCCGCCAATCCGTATCTGGGGCACCATCGGCTTTATCATGGCAATGTGGGTGGTGAGCCTGTCTGGCTTCGAATTAAGCCACATGCAGCTGTATATTGGCGCAGCACTTTCCGCCATTCTGGTTCTGTTTACCCTGACTCTGCCGCATATTCCGGTTGCTAAACAGCAAGCGAATCAGAGCTGGACAACCCTGCTGGGCCTCGATGCATTCGCGCTGTTTAAAAACAAGCGTATGGCAATCTTCTTTATCTTCTCAATGCTGCTGGGCGCGGAACTGCAGATTACCAACATGTTCGGTAATACCTTCCTGCACAGCTTCGACAAAGATCCGATGTTTGCCAGCAGCTTTATTGTGCAGCATGCGTCAATCATCATGTCGATTTCGCAGATCTCTGAAACCCTGTTCATTCTGACCATCCCGTTCTTCTTAAGCCGCTACGGTATTAAGAACGTAATGATGATCAGTATTGTGGCGTGGATCCTGCGTTTTGCGCTGTTTGCTTACGGCGACCCGACTCCGTTCGGTACTGTACTGCTGGTACTGTCGATGATCGTTTACGGTTGCGCATTCGACTTCTTCAACATCTCTGGTTCGGTGTTTGTCGAAAAAGAAGTTAGCCCGGCAATTCGCGCCAGTGCACAAGGGATGTTCCTGATGATGACTAACGGCTTCGGCTGTATCCTCGGCGGCATCGTGAGCGGTAGAGTTGTTGAGATGTACACCCAAAACGGCATTACCGACTGGCAGACCGTATGGTTGATTTTCGCTGGTTACTCCGTGGTTCTGGCCTTCGCGTTCATGGCGATGTTCAAATATAAACACGTTCGTGTCCCGACAGGCACACAGACGGTTAGCCACTAATTACGCAAAGAAAAACGGGTCGCCAGAAGGTGACCCGTTTTTTTTATTCTTACTTCAACACATAACCGTACAACCGTTTCATGCCATCCGCATCGGTTTCGCTATAAACACCTTGCAGCTCCGGCGAAAATCCCGGCAACAAATTCACCCCTTCTTCCAGTGCAAGGAAATAACGTTGAACCGCCCCACCCCAGACTTCCCCGGGTACCACGCAAAGCACGCCAGGTGGATAAGGCAACGCCCCTTCTGCCGCAATTCGCCCTTCGGCATCACGAATCCGCACCAACTCCACGTCACCGCGAATATAAGCGCTATGCGCATCCTGGGGGTTCATCACCACTGACGGGAAACTCTGCTGGCGGAACATCGCTTTTTGTAGGTCTTTGACGTCGAAACTGACATACAGATCGTGCATCTCCTGACACAACTGGCGCAGGGTGTAGTCGCGATAGCGCACCGGATACTTGTTATAAACGCTCGGCAACACCTCAACCAGCGGCGAGTCATCCTCAATATGCTGTTCAAATTGCGCCAGCATCGCCACCAGTTGTGCCAGCTTCTCGTGGCTTTCCGCCGGAGTTAATAAAAACAGAATGGAGTTGAGATCGCACTTCTCCGGCACAATGCCGTTCTCACGCAGATAGTGCGCCAGAATCGTCGCCGGAACGCCAAAGTCGCTATATTCGCCGGTTTCGGCATCGATACCTGGTGTAGTGAGTAACAGCTTGCACGGATCAACAAAATACTGATCCGCGGCATATCCTTCAAAGCCGTGCCACTTCGCCCCCGGCTCAAAACTGAAAAAACGGCGGTCGCTGGCTAACACTGATGTCGGATAATCCTGCCACAATTTGCCATCAACAACGGGCGGGATAAACGGGCGGAACAGCTTACAGCGCGCAAGAATAGCCTTGCGCGCTTCAATCCCTATCTCAACACACTCAGCCCACAGCCGACGCCCACTCTCCCCTTCATGAATTTTGGCGTTAACATCCAGTGCAGCAAACAGCGGATAGAAAGGGCTGGTAGAAGCATGGAGCATAAAGGCGTTATTCAACCGCTTATGCGGGCAAAAACGCGCCTGTCCGCGGATATGGTTATCTTTTTTATGGATCTGCGACGTCTGTGAGAATCCCGCCTGCTGTTTGTGCACCGACTGAGTCACAAAGATCCCCGGATCGTTTTCGTTAAGTTCTAACAGCAGCGGCGAGCTATCCGCCATCATCGGGATAAATTGTTCATAACCGACCCACGCGGAATCAAACAGAATGTAATCACACAGATGCCCAACGGTATCGATCACCTGACGGGCGTTATAGACAGTGCCGTCATAGGTTCCCAGCTGAATAATCGCCAGGCGATACGGGCGCGGCAGGTCGGCTTTTTCTGGCGCAACGTCGCGAATTTGCTGGCGCAGATACTCTTCATTAAAACAGTGCGCATCAATACCGCCAATGAAACCAAACGGGTTGCGTGAAGCTTCCAGATAGACCGGCGTCGCCCCCGCCTGAATCAGCGCGCCGTGATGATTCGACTTATGGTTGTTACGGTCGAAGAGCACCAGATCGCCACGCGTTAACAGCGCATTCGTCACCACTTTATTCGCTGCCGATGTGCCGTTCAGCACAAAATAGGTTTTATCGGCATGAAAGACTTTGGCTGCGAATTTCTGCGCATCTTTCGCCGATCCTTCATGAATAAGCAGATCGCCCAATTTTACGTCAGCGTTACACATATCGGCGCGAAAGACGTTCTCACCAAAGAAATCGTAAAAATGGCGTCCGGCAGGATGCTTATTAAAAAACGCACCATGTTGATGTCCAGGGCAAGCAAAGGTGCTGTTGCCCATCTCAACGTACTGCGTCAGCGTGTCATAAAACGGTGGCAGCAAATTCTCTTCATACTGACAGGCTGCGGATTCCAGCTCCAGCCACTGCTGCTCGTTGCCGTTGATTACCGCCGTAACGCCCGCAGGTAATTCAACAGCATGTTCGGAATACAAAAACACCGGTAGATGAAAACCGGTGCGCTTAAGCAACGCAAGAATGCCACTGCGACTATCCGCAGCGGTAATGACGACTGCCGCGACGTCCGTAAAATCAGTATCTCCCAACGCCACCACGCGACGATGAGAAGAAAGTCGGGATACCAGTTCACTACTGGCGGCAATATTCATTGATTTCATAAGCGCAAACCCGTTTCGGGGAAGTAAGAATACCGGACAAGGTGGAAAACCCTGCCCCATGAGATATGGGTCAAACTGGTCACCAGCTCCGACCGCCAGACATCAGTAAAAGCAGAAACGCTCTGATTTTACTGTTGTCCTGCAGTGAGCGTGCGTTAACTTCACCGCATGAGCAGTAACATAGAAAGGGAAACGTTTCGCGCGAAACGGCGATAAGCGAGAGAATGTAAGGAGATGGCGTGCATCGGGCAAACTCCGTACAGAGAGGAGAAAATTCGCGCAATCATGGCACCTTTCGCTAAAGCGTGCAAGCCAGGACTTTGCGAACAAACAAGCCATCGACGGCACCAAACGGTCATAATAAGAAAATCAAACAATACAGTTAACAGGAACTCTTGTGGTCATCGGCCCTTTTATCAACGCTAGTGCAGTATTACTGGGTGGCGTTCTCGGCGCACTGCTCAGCCAACGCTTACCGGAACGTATCCGCGTCTCCATGACATCTATTTTTGGTCTGGCATCGCTGGGGATTGGTATTTTACTAGTGGTGAAATGTGCCAACCTTCCAGCGATGGTTTTAGCTACGCTACTTGGCGCTCTAATTGGCGAAATTTGTTTGCTGGAGAAAGGTGTCAATACAGCAGTCGCCAAAGCACAAAATCTGTTTCGTCACTCACGTAAGAAGCCAGCGCATGAATCTTTTATTCAGAATTATGTCGCGATTATTGTCCTGTTTTGCGCCAGCGGCACCGGGATCTTCGGGGCGATGAACGAAGGGATGACCGGCGATCCGAGTATTTTAATCGCCAAGTCATTTCTTGATTTCTTTACGGCGATGATCTTCGCCTGCTCGCTGGGTATTGCGGTATCGGTGATTAGTATCCCATTACTGATCATCCAGTTAACGCTGGCGTGGGCTGCCGCGCTGATTTTACCGCTGACCACACCGTCGATGATGGCAGACTTCAGCGCCGTAGGCGGTTTATTGCTGCTGGCAACCGGATTACGCATCTGTGGCATTAAAATGTTCCCGGTGGTCAACATGCTTCCAGCACTCCTTCTGGCAATGCCGCTTTCCGCCGCCTGGACCGCCTGGTTTGCCTGACAATGCGTGCAATATCGGCAAAGTGATGATAGATTGTGCAGTCTGCAGTAAATTGAAGAAATTTGATTGACGAGACGAGGCGAATCAGGTTTAATGCGCCCCGTTGCCCGGATAGCTCAGTCGGTAGAGCAGGGGATTGAAAATCCCCGTGTCCTTGGTTCGATTCCGAGTCCGGGCACCAAATTCATATCAACGGACCTCCACGGAGGTCCGTTTTCGTTTCAGAACACCATGATTTAAGTGTTCTTCCTCCAAATCAATTCTACCGAACTCAACCAGATTCCCCCCACATCAACCCCATTGTGTGGGTATAATTGCGGGTATACCTCAGTTCGACAGAATTTGTACCCTCTTTAACGCATTCAGAAGGCTGAAATATGGCACTGACTGACGCAAAAATTCGGGCTGCAAAGCCCACTGACAAGGCGTATAAACTCACTGACGGAGCTGGCATGCTCATGCTGGTACATCCCAATAGTTCCCGTTACTGGCGTCTCCGTTATCGTATTTTGGGTAAGGAGAAGACTCTTGCACTTGGTGTGTATCCAGAAGTTTCTCTCTCCGAAGCTCGTGCAAAACGGGATGAGGCCCGAAAACTAATTTCGGCGGGGATTGACCCTTGCGAACAGAAAAGAGCTAAAAAAGTAGCCCCTGGTTTACAACTCTCTTTTGAACATATTGCACGACGCTGGCATGCCAGTAATAAACAATGGACACAATCACACAGCGATAAAGTACTCAAAAGCCTCGAGACGCATGTTTTCCCTTTTATCGGCAACCGAGATATCACAAAACTCAACACTCCGGACCTGCTTATCCCAGTTCGCGCTGCAGAGGCTAAACAGATTTATGAAATCGCCAGTCGTCTGCAGCAAAGGATATCTGCTGTAATGCGTTATGCCGTACAGTCTGGCATCATCAGATATAATCCTGCTCTGGATATGGCTGGCGCATTGACCACTGTAAAACGCCAGCATCGCCCCGCTCTTGATCTTTCACGTCTTCCTGAACTTCTGTCCCGTATTGGCAGTTATAAAGGTCAGCCTGTTACCCGACTTGCTGTTATGCTGAATTTACTGGTTTTTATTCGCTCCAGTGAACTCAGATATGCCCGCTGGTCAGAAATTGATATTGAAAATGCCATGTGGACTATTCCTGCTGAACGCGAGCCTCTGCCAGGCGTAAATTTCTCGCACCGGGGTTCCAAGATGAGAACTCCGCATCTTGTTCCCCTCAGCAAGCAGGCTGTAGCTATACTTACAGAACTTCAGACATGGGCTGGTGAAAATGGTCTGGTCTTTACGGGAGCACATGACCCGCATAAACCAATCAGTGAAAACACCGTAAATAAAGCCCTCAGAGTTATGGGGTATGACACAACCCAGGATATCTGTGGGCATGGATTCAGGACGATGGCATGTAGCGCGTTAATAGAATCAGGATTGTGGTCCCGTGATGCAGTGGAACGTCAGATGAGTCATCAGGAGCGTAATGGTGTACGTGCTGCTTACATTCATAAAGCAGAACATCTGGGAGAACGCCGACTGATGCTACAGTGGTGGGCCGATTTTCTGAATGCAAACAGAGAAAGATTTATCAGTCCATTTGAATATGCAAAGATTAATAATCCGTTAAAACAGTAATCATCCCGGGCAAATGCCCGGGAACTACTCCAGGACTATTTTCTTTGTTAAAAAAAGACAAACGGTATGAACTGATGTATTTACTGTTTACCTGATTGCACCCTGCAGGGGATTATCAGAATCCACGATTATTCATTATTTATATATATTCAATAAAAAGGAACCTCAAAAAAAAAATCCCGCACTCACAGGGTGATGCGGGATAACTGACGTAAGGAATGCTGCCGGGATTTGGTGGTCCCTTGTGCTGATATGAATACAGATTCTATTTTATACATAATACTTTTCAGTACAAGCGACTGTATTACAGTTTGCCATATATGATTACCTGTGATCCGGAAGAATAAGTGGCTGCAGCTTCAGACTGACCGCCGGTACAAGTTCGCTCAGAATAACCAACCTGAGTCGCAATATCGACAATGTACTCGCCCTGCTAGCGCATTTGCTTTACCATCTAAAAGTCTTCTCTGCTCAGTATGTTGATGTCCTTTCTGATGTAAGAACCTCTAGGAAACAACATGTTGGATGGTTCGAGCTAATCCAAATGGTGATTTACCGTCTTATATCATTGGCGCTGACAATCCGGCGTTCCAGTTCGTCAATACGAGGAGAACATCCGTCAAGGCGGGGTAATAAAGCTCTTAAGCGGTCGTTGTTCCTGACAGCCTTCGCTGCACTCATAGCCCCAATATCCAGGGCCTACTACACAAACGACATAGCTAGGTGTTTATCGCCCTAGCAAGACAGCGCAGAAACGTTCTGTTCACCATAATATCTGACGGAGCTTTATATGTAAGCGTACAGCGAGGGCCGTATTGACGGGGATGTGTTATTCAGCTGGCAGTGCTATGCGCCACGGAAGCAGTTCGCTGACCCGGTTGACCGGCCAGTCTGCTATGACGCCAGGCACATGGCGAAGGTAGCTTTCTGGATCCACGTCATTCAGTTTGCACGTCCCGATCAGGCTGTACAGTAGCGCTCCCCGCTCACCACCATGGCCAGAGCCGAAGAACAGGGTCTTCATCTTTTCACGCAACCAGCTTTCCAGGGATTTCAACAGCGGTTTCGTTTTTCGCTGACGTTCAGCAAGCCGCTGCTCTGCCGGCATTCCCCTTATATCCGCCTCTATGGCGTACAACTGACCGATCTGCTCCAGGGCTTCTTCCGTCAGTGCTGACGGGATGCGGACGTGCACATCGTGGATCTTTCGGCGGGCATGAGCCCAGCAGGCAGCTTCCGTTATCCCACCATTGCGATACAGCTCGTTGAACCCGGCGTACGCATCCGCTTGCAGCACACCGCTGAAGCAAGCAAGATGAGTCTGCGGATGGATGCCTTTTCTGTCCGGGCTGTAAGCGAACCACACTGCAGGTGCCAACGCTGACCCGGCATTGCGGTCATCACGAACATACGCCCACAACCGCCCGGTCTTCGTCTTCTTATTACCCGGCAGCAGTACCTGGACCGGGGTATCATCGGCATGGAGTTTGCCGTCAGTCATGACATCGCCATGAAGCGCCTCTTCCAGCGGAGACAGCAGCCGGCAGCATGCATCCACCCAGCCCGACAGCAGTGAACGGCTCAGCTCCACACCTTGCCGGCCGTATATTTCTGACTGGCGATACAGCGGGGTATGCTCTGCATACTTCGAGGTCAGCACACGGGCCAGCAGCCCCGGTCCGGCGACACCCCGCTCGATGGGCCGCGAAGGTGCAGGTGCCTGCACGATGGCATCGCACTGAGTACAGGCATGTTTTTCCCGTACCGTCCGGATAACCCGGAAGGCGCTACGCATCAACTCCAGCTGTTCGGCGGTATCCTCGCCCAGATAGCTCAGTGAACCGCCGCAGTTCGGGCAGCACGGCGCCGCAGGCAACAGCCGCTTTTCGTCACGGGGTAGTGATTCAGGGAACGGCTTACGGGTGCGGGTCTGACGCAACGGACGCTGTACTGCCGGGTCATACACCCTACCAGTCAGCGTATCGCTCTCTTTCTGAAGCCGGTTCAGATCGGCTTCCATTTGTGCGATACGGCGGGAGACTTTTTCGGAACGACTGCCGAAGTTCATCCGGCGGAGTTTATCCAGCTGCGCCTGCAGATGGTCTATTTCGCGCTCCCGGTTGCTCAGCTTTTCCTGCAGGGCGTGGATCAGCGCTTCCTGTTCGGCCAGGCGCTGTTTCAGCAGGAAGATGTCGTCAGAAGAGATGTCGTTCATAAGCCCGTATTTTACCGGGCTTATTCTGTGACAACCAGGATAAAGAGATTTACAGCATGGTCATGGAGGTCAGCAGCCGCTTGGGCTGTCGCCAGTCGATACCTTCCAGCAGCATCGCCAGCTGCGCCTGTGTAAGGAACACTTTGCCATCACGGGCTGACGGCCAGGCGAAGCGCCCACGCTCCAGCCGTTTGGTCAGGAGGCACAGTCCGTCACCGGTGGACCACAGCAGTTTAACCTGACTGCCGCTGCGGCCCCGGAAAATGAAAACATGGCCGGACATGGGATCGTCTTTCAGCGCCGTCTGTACTTTCGCAGCCAGGCCGTTGAAGCCATTTCTCATATCGGTGATACCGGCAACCAGCCAAATTTTGGTCCCGGAAGGTAACGGGATCATCGCTTCAGTTCCTGTATCAGCAGAGTCAGGAGCTTTTCGCTGACATTGCCATTGAAGCGGAGCGTCCCGTGCCGGAACGTTACCTCACAGCTGATACTGAGGGTTTCCGGGTCCTCTGCGAGCGATTCTGGCTGTTCGGCAGCTGCATCGAGAGTCACAGGAAGTAGCTGGGGGCTCTCTGAAGAAGGTAATAGCAGCTTTCCCTCGCGCCATTGTTGTCGCCATTTGAACAACAGATTGGCGTTAATGCCATTTTCAAGAGCAAGTTTTGAGATGGATATCCCGGGTTCACAGGAGGCAGCAACGAGCTGCTGTTTAAATTCGGGAGGATAATTAGGGCAGCCTTTTCGCCTGCCGGGAGTCACATTTTTCTGCATATCTGACACTTTGGTTCCCACTACTTATTTGGTGGACACCACTTTGTCTAATTCGTCAGATTCTGACCAGACGGTTCAGGCTGTACGCTTACCACTATTTTATCCCTGTTGAATTTGGTTAAGCCGGTGCAGACGCGCCGGGAAACGCACACCTGAACCGGCACAATAAAATACAATACAACCCCCTGTTACTGGAGATACGAATGGAATGACGAGGCAGCCTGTCAGTCACAGGGGGCTGTTGGCATAAAATCAACGGAAAGGCCACCAACACCGGAATTAAGCTCCACAGTCCCCGCACTGGCAATCCATTCCCGGGAAAGGCATTACCGCAAACTGCTCCGGAGGCAACCATTACAGCCTCTGTAACGGATTATCAACCCTGGCATCTTCCGACGGCACCTCCTGCCGCCCCCACGCCCTGCTGTATACCCCGGTACCGCAGCGTGGGCAGCACTTTTCCCCCTCATAATCTTCGTCACACATCACACAAAACCACTTTCTCACCTTCACCGTATAATCCGGAACCGTCATGCCCTGCAGATGCAAACGACGGGCCTCTTTCTCTGCCGGGTCAAGCCAGGTACATCGCAGCAGGATTTTTTCAGCGACAGTCATCTGGTCATGTTCAAACCACGGTGGTTGTCCGTCATTGCCCCGCTGAAGTGTTAACGGGCATCCACAGGACACACAGCACAAAACGTCCTGTCGGTTGTGCTTCGCAGCTTCTTTCGCCGTAACAAAATGGCCTTTGCTGTCATTCGCCATATAACAGTTCAGAATTCGCATATTTCCTCCTGAGTTGTCCGGGGAATACTGAATCCTCCGGTCTGGCAGTGTGTGCAGTACTGCTCCCCATAATAATCGTGGTGACATTGTCTGCAGTGCCAGCTGGCTTTACGCACCACGGGTAAGGCATCCGGTACGAATTGCTGCAGACGTTTAATCAACTGTATTTCTCTGCGCTCCGGCCTGACATAAGGGCACTGTTGACCGTGCTCTGTCAGCCTGTCGTCAGTGTGTTCAAACCAGGGAAGTTCAGTGTCGTA
This sequence comes from Escherichia sp. WS547, assembly GCF_046486065.1. Taxonomy (NCBI): domain Bacteria; kingdom Pseudomonadati; phylum Pseudomonadota; class Gammaproteobacteria; order Enterobacterales; family Enterobacteriaceae; genus Escherichia; species Escherichia sp. WS547. The sequence goes on from NZ_JBJQMA010000020.1 coordinate 37,172, forward strand.
TTGCGGATGGTATCTGAGTGCACTGCCACACAAGTGGCAGGTGTAGTGAGCATAAGGTGCGGCCTGTGCAGTACGGGCGCCCGTCAGACGTCCGTTGCTATCAAGAGCGATAAAGGATTTTGCGTACATAGTCATATTCCTCAGCCGCCAGACGACACGCAGGCAACAGCCGTCCCGGTACGGGCAGCGTGGTCAGGGTGTGAATGGCGGTTCAGTTAAAATCTGGACTGGAGTTTGGGTAAAGCAGGCTGGTTGCTGTTACAGCACTGTGGTTGTCACACAATGGAACACTGACGTAAAAAACAGTCAGTGGACGAGTGGATACATCGTTGCCGCCAGACAACAACCCATACTTTTGGTTTGCCGGATATTGGCGCGCCAGTCGTGCTCAACTCCGGCTACAGCCAAAATTGCGCTCACCGGTGCAGTGAGCTTTGGTATGCTCCTTCGCCAGATAGTCAGCACGTTCCAGCACTTGCTGAAAGCCGGTGTCATCATTACGCGCCAGCCACACCGCCGGCCAGGCCGGAAAATGCACCAGCGTGGCATAGCACCCGACATCCACTCCCAGGGCACTGCACCACGCCTGTTTAATCATCCCGGCCAGAGACTCCGGAGCGCGGTAATCACCGGCACGACACCAGGTATCCCGGTTGACCAGCAGCATCAGGTGATAGTGTTTTTTACCTTTGAACTCCCCAAACTCCCGGGCCCAGACGTAATGCAGGGTTGTGGGATGCACGCGTTTACCTTCCCGATGCTTACGTTTCTGGTAAGCGTCGATTCGGGCTTTCAGGGCATTGATGAAGCGGGATATCACAGCTGCGTCCGTTGCTGCCGGTACATCCGGGAGACGCAGGTCAACCCGCAATGCCGTCAGGCGGGGATGAACATTCAGTGCGTGCCGCACCGTCTCACGAATACGTTGCTGCCAGAAGGGGTTGTATTTGTAGGTCATGGTTAAATCTCCGTATGGTTCATACGGAATAACCACGTCGTAAAAAATGCGCAGAGTCCCTGAGGTGACCTCCGGCAGGACACTGTCTCAGGCACTCTGTGATAACCCGAACGGTCGTCTCCGGACTGGCGGTTGAATTTTCAGCGTCGTTTTTTAATGTAAAAAACCGGTTACGGGTAAGGCTGTGAGGAGGGAGTTATGGTGATACGCAAAAAGAAGTGCAGGGACTGTGGAAACGCGATTACTAATAATACAGAGCCTGTTTAAGATTCTGTGTAAATGCCTTGTCTCAGACGTGACCGTCCAGGCGGTCACCGAACTCGATAATAAAGCGGCTCATTGCCATTCGCCAGTCCTTCAACGGCATCGTCCAGTGTGTTGCCCGTATTGTGGTTCTGTCGACCCCTTCGGCTACTACCGGAATACAGACCGTATCGTTACCATACTGCTGGCGCTGATTATTGTGGTCCTGCTGACTACTGTCAGCGTCAGTGTGTGTATACTGTGTAGCTGGTGAGATAACGGTTCATGTATCCCCTGAGCTGACAGTGTACCGTGTATATTAAGCGTAACCGACAGGTTCTCCTTCATACCATATTAAATTTTCCAGGTATTGCCGCTGCCTTATTTCGTCCCATACAGGAAAACTCATCTGGGTTTCTGACAAATACGCGAAACTCACAGCCCCTCAATATCAACCACACGTTGTAAGCCGGTAATACCTGAAAATCAGCCTATTACCGCCCACGCCTCCGGCACCATTCCCTTTTGATTTCGAATTCTTTGTTGTCGCTATACCGCTTAATGTTCCCGGTCCTCCGGTGCAGATAACACCGGAGTCATCGTAGCGCTGCTTCAATATTAAGGTGACATATTTCCAGACGGAAGCCGGCGCGCGATCGTAAAGTTTGTTCATTGTCAGTTCTGCCAGCCGGTTGTCAACGGCAGAGTTAAAGGCTTCCAGCTCCGCAAGGGTAAGTTTATAACGCGTGTGGGAATTCACTTTTCCCGCGTCTCCTGACGTATTACGGGCTGCCACTTACCTGGTGTCCCGCAATACAGCCTTAGTGTTCCGTTATCGGGGATCCGGACGCACCGCAACAACCGGGGAAGTATTTCTGGTTTAGAGCAGTGTCAAGAGGGATTTCTCAGCCCCTCACTCACCGGCTCAGTCTCAGGGCAGGAGCATTAATACGCTCAGTTCATGTCTTATACAGGAATGGGCACAGGGGGAGCTGGCGTGTCACTGCTGATTTTACGCATCAGCGTTCATGTATCTGCACTCTGATACATGAACGATTCACAGCGCTCTGTTACCGGAGAGATTTACTCTCTTAGCTTACTCTGGAAAATCCTTTACGTTACTCTCTGATGACTTCTTATATTTATAATACCAATCAGACAGCCTTATCCCATCGGTGATATCAGTCTCCTCCTCGCCAGGAACGGGCTGACTCACTGTAACCACCTCCGAAAACAACTCTGCAATTATCAGAACGCCTGCTTCTCTCCCTGTCCTCACGAAAACTATCCCCTCTTTATCGCGCGTGCGTGCGGAAGCATCTTTTCGCAACAACCACCCGGTATACCGGTACGGCTCAGCCACCGCAACCTCCCCGTTTATTTCCTAGCGGTCACATTCCCGATTATTTTTTACGTTTCTCCCCGGTTGTTATGCCGGTGAAGGTGGCGCGCTGTTTTCATGACCACACCGGCTGGTTTAACAACATCCGGAGGAACATTCTCATGGCTACCCCAGTTTCACTGATGGATGACCAGATGGTCGACATGGCATTTCTCACTCAACTGACCGGCCTGACAGATAAGTGGTTTTACAGGCTCATCAGGGATGGGGCCTTTCCGGCTACCATCAAGCTGGGCCGCAGCTCCCGCTGGCTGAAAAGTGAAGTGGAAGCCTGGCTACAGGCGCGTATTGCACAGCCCCGCCCGTAATTTCTGACCGTTATCCGTTCACCCGCAGCAGACGTAATCCCCGGCCTGCCGGCGGCATTCTGCTGCCTGTTATATCCCCGTGAGGAATATGAAAATGAAACAACAGTATCAGACCCGCTACGAATGGCTCCACGAAAGCTACCAGAAATGGCTGACCGGCTTCACCCGGCACGCCGTATCCTGGGGCGTGTGTCATCCGAATATCTACTACTTCCATAATCTGACGCCCGGTTGGGTGTCATTCAATGGTGAAAAACCGGAGATTGCCATCGTACCCCAGAGCCTGCACCGGCTGATTTATGGCCCTGACAAACGGGCCACGCCGCCCCTGGATGATGATCTGATTGTGAATTTATGCACCAGTGAACATCTGCTGGTTCATCATCCGATGCTGGAAGGCATTCTCCTGTCTGAATGTGAACGTCTGAGGCAGCGTTCTCTGGCAAATAAACTGATCAGCCTCTTCCGTCAGTTTGGTGGCACGGAGTTGCACCTCAAACTGGTCTGGCTTTGCTGGCTTGATTTAATGACCGGAAACAGCCTTGAAGACTGGAAAGAGAACCTGAAACGGAAATCAGAAAAAGAGCTGGAGGAATGGATCATCAACCGTCAGAGGCAGAGCGCAGCACTGACGGATCTGATGGATCAGTACGTGCTCCTGGCATACCGCACAACGGTTGACGATAGCCGCAACTGATGCCGGTTGCTTCCGGAAGGTGTGACAAAATACGGAAATGATGATGCTCCCGGCCCCGCATGCTCACCTGCAGAGCGTGTTCGTCGTCATCATACTGAGCCATGACGGGCGTCTTAAGGGCATCCTGTCATTGCTGAGCAGGCAACACCACCAGAGGAGCCACGGACAGGGATGTTCTTTACAGCCCGATACACGCCAGGTTCTCAGCAGACTGAATGTGCAGGTGCGGTTATTCACCAGAAATGGCATGCTGCGGTACATACCCATCCTGGTGACAATATGTACGTGGCGACAGCGATCCCGGCACTGTGGAAGAGACTCACTCAGCCTGCAGGATATTCTTTCCGGCATCCGGGAATGTCCGCCTGAATGCAAACAAGATGATATTTGAATCCGTAATACTGTTCTTTCATCATAAATAATTTATGCAGATACAGTTAACCGTCACAGTAGCAGGTTTGTTTTCCCGGGAAATAATATCCGTCAGACTGATGCCGGAACATATCTGAAACACGTTATGATGTTTTGTTATCAGAAATGTTGTATATTCTTATCCGTGGCGACAGTTTAATGCCCTCTGGTATCACCTGATAATGCATATCCTGCGATGATTCGTTATATTTACGGGACACGCCTCTTTTCATTGTGCTCCTTTTCAGACTTCATTTTCCGTAAGTGTTCCCCGGCATAAAGGAGGTACCTTTCTGGCGTTTATAACTCTCTTTATCGGTGACGCCGGTAATACAGGGAATACCACACCGACAAACGAGGTATTAACAGACGATATTTCAGTGTCCATAATTTTTCTGTCCGGTTAAATAACGTCAGTCTGCTGCCCTCTGACTGTAATCATCAAAGCCGGAATGCATACCGGGTTACAACGTAAAAAAAGTGATGCTGGCCCCCGGTGCAGCTGGCGGGCGAAACATGTTTACCTTTCAATACCCCCTGTCTGCAGTCTCCACTCTTCCATCCTCTTAAGCTACGTCGGCCACATGAGTGCACTTCCATGATAACAGGTATTCCTGTCAGCATAACGAAGCCGGTTACCTTCCCTTCCTCCTGCATTTCCTGTCAGAATGACTGTACAGCGCGCAGATTGCCTTTTTATTGACCACCTTAATATACCATTATAAACTTCTTTTTATCATGTTATTATCACCTTATTATGTTTAATTTTTAAGCAACCGGAGAAAGAGGATGGTTCAGAAAATTTTGTCGGATAAGGTTATGAATGAAAGAACAAATGCGTATTACTCTTATTATCTTGGAGAGCGTAATATCTCCGTACTGCCCCTTAATGTTTATGATCCCCCGGAACGTTTTATCGCTTACATAAAAAAAAACAGAGAAAATCTGAACATCACACTTTCAGATTTTGAACTTGAACAAATCATTTCTGGTATGCGTCTGAAGGCACTGGCCTCCCTGGTGCCCCTGGAAAAAATATCCTGGATCGCGGGCAGTGAACGCGCATGCTTATTTTCCTGGTATCTGTTGATGCAGTTTATCCAGAATAACAGGACAAAAATAAGCGCAGACTTGCTTCAAAAGAATAAACTGTATCTTAAAGAAGAGTATTTAGAAGGGAATGCCTTCCCGTCGGACTCATCGACACAGTTCAGACAAATACTCAGAGTTCTCGATATTCTTTCTGATAAGAATTTGCGGGATGAGTGGATAATCCAGACCAAAGACAGATGGATGCGGGCATTTAAATCAAAGAGTCCTTTCAGTTACCTCCTCCCGGAGAACGAACATGAATGCATATGGACATGGAATTATTTGAAGGGAAAAAATATTGCACTGGAAAAACTGGCCAGTTTTCCTGGTTCTGCTGATATTTACCACGCAATTCACCTTTCATTTGACATATGGGTTACCTGTCCACTCACCTCACCTGACGATATAAAAAATTTCAGAAACAGTTTCAATAAGGCCAAGGCGCAGCGCAAGTACAAAAAAATGCAGGAAGATAAAGTCAATGTACAGTTTTTTCTTGACGCAGAAACCAGGGCGCAGCTCAAAGAATTATCGAGGGTCAGAAGACTCAGTACCGGCGAAATGCTGCATGACCTGATTGTTGAAGAGTATAAAAGGTACCGACATTCCAGATAATTTCAGACATATATTATCTCCGTGAGTCCCCCGCCACCTTTCCGGTGTGCGGGGGTTTTGTCTTTTTTCACCGGGAATACATGTATGAATCCGTCTGATGCCATTGAGGCAATTGAAAAACCGCTCTCCTCCCTGCCTTACTCACTTTCCCGTCACATCCTGGAACATCTGCGCAAACTCACCAGTCACGAACCCGTGATTGGCATTATGGGTAAAAGCGGGGCCGGTAAATCCTCACTCTGTAATGCACTGTTTCAGGGGGAGGTCACCCCGGTCAGTGATGTTCACGCCGGCACCCGGGAAGTGCGGCGCTTCCGTCTGAGTGGCCACGGTCACAGCATGATTATCACTGACCTGCCCGGGGTGGGCGAGAGCCGGGACAGGGATGCAGAGTATGAAGCCCTGTACCGTGACATTCTGCCTGAACTTGACCTGGTACTGTGGCTGATTAAAGCCGATGACCGTGCCCTGTCTGTGGATGAGTATTTCTGGCGACACATCCTGCACCGGGGACATCAGCAGGTGCTGTTTGTGGTGACGCAGGCCGACAAAACGGAGCCCTGCCATGAATGGGATATGGCCGGCATTCAGCCTTCTCCCGCACAGGCACAGAACATTCGTGAGAAAACAGATGCGGTATTCCGTCTGTTCCGGCCCGTACATCCGGTTGTTGCCGTATCGGCCCGCACCGGCTGGGAACTGGATACGCTGGTCAGTGCGCTCATGACAGCGCTTCCCGACCATGCCGCCAGTCCCCTGATGACCCGCCTGCAGGACGAGCTGCGCACGGAATCTGTCCGGGGTCAGGCCCGTGAACAGTTTACCGGTGCGGTGGACCGGATATTTGACACGGCGGAGAGCGTCTGTGTTGCCTCTGTTGCCCGTACGGTTCTGCGTGCCGTCCGTGACACGGTGGTCTCTGTTGCCCGCGCTGTATGGAACTGGATTTTCTTCTGAACAGTCTGCCAGGGAAATGCCTGATAACATTACGTTAACCAACTGAAAACATGACACAAACCCCTCATACTCCTCCTGTTTCTCTTGCGTGACCGCCTTGTCGTTAATAGAATAAAACGATCGATAAAACAGGTATCGATCGTTACTATCGATCGTTTATAGTGGTTAATGGCCTGCGAAAAGGCAGTTGAATCTCTTCATCATGCAGAACGGAATTGCACACAACGGACTGATACTTCTCTGGCGGATGAGAGAGGGGAAGCATTTATGTCCGGGAAAAACCACTTTATCTGACCATGCTGTTTTGTACCTGCCGGTATCCACATTTGTGGGTACCGGCTTTTTTATTCACCCTCTGTAAGGAAAAGCTGATGAAACGACATCTGAACACCAGCTACAGGCTGGTATGGAATCACATTACGGGCACCCTGGTGGTGGCTTCCGAACTGGCGCGCTCACGGGGAAAACGCACCGGTGTGGCGGTTGCGCTGTCTCTTGCTGCTGTCACGTCAGTCCCGGTACTGGCTGCTGACACGGTCGTACAGGCGGGAGAAACCGTGAGCGGCGGAACACTGACAAATCATGACAACCAGATTGTCTTCGGTACGGCCAACGGAATGACCATCAGTACCGGGCTGGAGTATGGGCCGGATAACGAGGCCAATACCGGCGGCCAATGGATACAAAATGGCGGTACCGCCAACAACACTACTGTCACCGGTGGTGGTCTTCAGAGAGTGAATGCCGGAGGAAGCGTTTCAGACACGGTTATCAGTGCCGGAGGCGGACAGAGCCTTCAGGGGCAGGCAGTGAACACCACTCTGAACGGCGGTGAGCAGTGGGTACATGAAGGCGGGATTGCAACGGGTACTGTCATTAATGAGAAGGGCTGGCAGGCCGTCAAATCCGGCGCAGTGGCAACCGACACGGTTGTGAATACCGGCGCGGAAGGGGGACCAGATGCAGAAAATGGTGATACCGGGCAGTTTGTTCGCGGAAATGCCGTACGTACCACCATCAATAAAAATGGTCGTCAGATTGTGGCTGCTGAAGGAACAGCAAATACCACTGTGGTTTATGCCGGCGGCGACCAGACGGTACACGGGCATGCGCTGGATACCACGCTGAATGGGGGGTACCAGTATGTGCACAACGGCGGTACGGCGTCTGGCACTGTTGTAAACAGTGACGGCTGGCAGATTATCAAGGAAGGTGGTCTGGCGGATTTCACCACCGTTAACCAGAAAGGCAAACTGCAGGTGAACGCCGGTGGTACCGCCACACATGTCACCCTGAAACAGGGTGGAGCACTGGTTACCAGTACTGCGGCAATGGTTCTTGGCAGCAACCGTCTGGGCAATTTCACGGTGGAAAACGGTAAGGCTGACGGCGTTGTTCTGGAGTCCGGCGGTCGCCTGGATGTACTGGAAGGCCATTCAGCGCAGAAAACACGGGTGGATGACGGCGGAACCCTGGCAGTGTCTGCCGGTGGTAAGGCAACAGGTGTCACCATGACATCCGGTGGTGCCCTGATTGCAGACAGTGGTGCCACTGTTGAGGGGACCAATGCCAGCGGTAAGTTCAGTATTGATGGCATATCCGGTCAGGCCAGCGGCCTGCTGCTGGAAAATGGCGGCAGCTTTACGGTTAATGCCGGGGGACAGGCCAGCAACACCACTGTCGGACATCGTGGAACACTGATGCTGGCTGCCGGGGGAAGTCTGAGTGGCAGAACACAGCTCAGTAAAGGCGCCAGCATGGTACTGAATGGCGATGTGGTCAGTACCGGCGATATTGTTAACGCAGGGGAGATTCGCTTTGATAATCAGACGACACCGGATGCCGCGCTGAGCCGTGCTGTTGCAAAAGGCGACTCCCCGGTAACGTTCCATAAACTGACCACCAATAACCTCACCGGTCAGGGTGGCACCATCAATATGCGTGTTCGCCTTGATGGCAGCAATACCTCTGACCAGCTGGTGATTAATGGTGGTCAGGCAACCGGCAAAACCTGGCTTGCGTTTACAAATGTCGGAAACAGTAACCTCGGGGTGGCAACCTCCGGACAGGGTATCCGGGTTGTGGATGCACAGAATGGCGCCACCACAGAAGAAGGTGCGTTTGCCCTGAGTCGCCCACTTCAGGCCGGCGCCTTTAACTACACCCTGAACCGTGACAGCGATGAAGACTGGTACCTGCGCAGTGAAAATGCTTATCGTGCTGAAGTCCCCCTGTATACATCCATGCTGACACAGGCAATGGACTATGACCGGATTCTGGCAGGCTCCCGCAGCCATCAGACCGGTGTAAACGGTGAAAATAACAGCGTCCGTCTCAGCATTCAGGGCGGTCATCTCGGGCACGATAACAACGGCGGTATTGCCCGTGGAGCCACGCCGGAAAGCAGCGGCAGCTATGGCTTCGTCCGTCTGGAGGGTGACCTGCTCAGAACAGAGGTTGCCGGTATGTCTCTGACGACAGGGGTGCATGGTGCCGCAGGCCATTCTTCCGTTGATGTTAAGGATGATGACGGTTCCCGCGCCGGCACGGTCCGGGATGATGCCGGCAGCCTGGGCGGATACCTGAATCTGACACACACGTCCTCCGGCCTGTGGGCTGACATTGTGGCACAGGGAACCCGCCACAGCATGAAAGCGTCATCGGACAATAACGACTTCCGCGCCCGGGGCTGGGGCTGGCTGGGCTCACTGGAAACCGGTCTGCCCTTCAGTATCACTGACAACCTGATGCTGGAGCCACAACTGCAGTATACCTGGCAGGGACTTTCCCTGGATGACGGCCAGGATAACGCCGGTTATGTGAAGTTTGGGCATGGCAGTGCACAACATGTGCGTGCCGGTTTCCGTCTGGGCAGCCACAACGATATGAGCTTTGGTGAAGGCACCTCATCCCGTGACACCCTGCGCGACAGTGCAAAACACCGTGTGCGTGAACTGCCGGTGAACTGGTGGGTACAGCCTTCTGTTATCCGCACTTTCAGCTCCCGGGGTGACATGAGCATGGGTACAGCCGCCACCGGCAGTAACATGACGTTCTCACCGTCCCGGAATGGCACGTCACTGGACCTGCAGGCCGGACTGGAAGCCCGTGTCCGGGAAAATATCACCCTGGGCGTTCAGGCCGGTTATGCCCACAGTGTCAGCGGCAGCAGCGCTGAAGGTTATAACGGTCAGGCCACGCTGAATGTGACTTTCTGATAATCAGGTCACTCTCCTTCAGGCCCCGGTCATCATGACCGGGGCTTTTTACTTTCAGGGAGCAACAGATATGCCGGGTTGTACATCACGTTTATTGCCCGAAGGCCCTTTCTCACGCGAACAGGCTGTTGCCGTCAAAACAGCTTACCGCAATGTGTTTACTGAAGATGACCAGGGAACATATTCCCGGCTGGTTATCCGTAATGCTGAAGGTCAGTTGCGCTGGTGATGCCGGAACACAGCTTAATACTCAGCTCGCCAGTTAAGGGCTTCTCAGACAATAAACGTCATTCATTTCATCTGTCAGGCCGCGTCTTCTCCGGGAGACGTGGCTTTTTCATTTATTACACCAGTAAATCTTAACCACCGATAAGGAGCAAATTATGCGACTAGCCAGTCGTTTTGGTTATACGAACCAGATACGCCGTGACCGTCCGCTGACACACGAAGAACTGATGCACTATGTTCCCGGTATTTTCGGTGAAGACCGGCATACTTCCCGCAGTAAACGATATGCGTACATTCCCACCATCACCGTACTGGAAAGCCTGCAGCGGGAAGGCTTTCAGCCATTCTTCGCCTGCCAGACCCGTGTGCGCGACCCGGGCCGCCGGGGATACACAAAACATATGCTGCGTCTGCGGCGGGCCGGAGAGATAAACGGAGAACATGTCCCTGAAATCATTCTGCTCAACTCCCATGACGGTACCTCCAGCTACCAGATGCTGCCGGGTTACTTCAGGTTCGTCTGCCAGAACGGCTGCGTCTGTGGTCAGTCTCTGGGGGAAGTGCGTGTTCCGCATCGGGGAAATGTGGTGGACAGAGTCATTGAAGGGGCTTACGAGGTGGTGGGCGTGTTTGACCGGATTGAGGAAAAGCGTGATGCCATGCAGTCGCTGGTCCTGCCGCCACCGGCACGCCAGGCGCTGGCACAGGCGGCGCTGACTTACCGTTATGGTGATGAACATCAGCCCGTCACCACTACCGACATTCTGACGCCACGACGCAGGGAGGATTACGGTAAGGACCTGTGGAGTGCTTATCAGACCATCCAGGAAAATATGCTGAAAGGCGGGATTTCCGGTCGCAGTGCCAGAGGAAAACGTATCCATACCCGGGCCATTCACAGCATCGATACCGACATTAAGCTCAACCGGGCGTTGTGGGTGATGGCAGAAACGCTGCTGGAGAGCATGCGCTGATGCTGTTTCCCTGAAAGTACAGCCCTGACTCACGGCTGTACCAGTCCCCGGGCATTCTTCCATTCATTTACTTTTTATAAGGAATAACCTCATGACAACCGTTTCGCATAATTCCACCACACCTTCTGTTTCCGTAACCGCTGCATCAGGGAATAACCCACCTCAGCTGGTTGCCACTCCCGTCCCTGATGAACAGCGCATCAGCTTCTGGCCGCAGCACTTTGGCCTCATTCCACAGTGGGTGACCCTGGAGCCCCGTATCTTCGGCTGGATGGACCGTCTGTGTGAAGACTACTGCGGTGGTATCTGGAATCTGTACACCCTGAACAACGGCGGGGCATTTATGGCACCCGAACCGGATGACGATGATGGCGAAAACTGGGTACTGTTCAATGCTATGAACGGTAACCGCGCTGAAATGAGCCCGGAAGCCGCCGGTATTGCTGCCTGTCTGATGACGTACAGCCATCATGCCTGTCGTACGGAGAATTATGCCATGACGGTCCATTATTACCGGTTGCGGGATTACGCCCTGCAGCATCCGGAATGCAGCGCCATTATGCGCATTATCGACTGAATGGAGGCAGGGACAATGCAGCAGCTTTCCTTTCTGCCCGGAGAGATGACGCCCGGCGAGCGCAGTCTCATTCTGCGGGCCCTGAAAACCCTGGACCGCCATCTTCATGAACCCGGCGTGGCCTTCACCTCCACCCGTGCGGCACGGGAATGGCTGATTCTGAACATGGCGGGACTGGAGCGGGAAGAGTTCCGGGTGCTGTATCTGAACAACCAGAATCAGCTGATTGCCGGTGAAACCCTCTTCACCGGCACCATCAACCGCACGGAAGTTCATCCCCGGGAAGTGATTAAACGCGCCCTGTATCACAATGCCGCAGCCGTGGTGCTGGCACACAATCACCCGTCCGGTGAAGTCACCCCCAGTAAGGCAGACCGCCTTATCACGGAACGCCTGGTACAGGCACTGGCCCTGGTGGATATCCGGGTACCGGACCATCTGATAGTTGGTGGCAGTCAGGTTTTCTCTTTTGCGGAACACGGTCTGCTTTAACCCGTCACCGTCACAACCACATCACACCTGTTTTCACTTTTATCTTCTGTCTTCAGAGGTATCACACTATGAAAATCATCACCCGTGGTGAAGCCATGCGTATTCACCGTCAGCATCCGGCATCCCGTCTTTTTCCGTTCTGCACCGGTAAGTACCGCTGGCACGGCAGTGCTGAGACGTATACCGGTCGTGAAGTACAGGATATTCCCGGTGTGCTGGCCGTGTTTGCTGAACGCCGTAAGGACAGTTTTGGCCCGTATGTCCGGCTGATGAGCGTCACTCTGAACTGAGTCAGGAGAAATGATGAGCCGAATTATCGCTGCCACCGAACCATTCTTAACTGATTTCTGTGAGAACTTTATCGTGTCAGACACACTCCCCGGGACAACACTTCCCGACGACAATCACGACCGCCCCTGGTGGGGGCTGCCCTGCACCGTGACGCCCTGTTTCGGGGCACGTCTGGTGCAGGAGGGTAACCGGTTGCATTACCTTGCCGACCGCGCCGGTATCAGAGGCCTGTTCAGCGATGCAGATGCGTACCACCTGGACCAGGCCTTTCCGCTGCTGATGAAACAACTGGAGCTCATGCTCACCAGCGGTGAACTGAATCCCCGCCATCAGCATACCGTGACACTGTATGCGAAGGGGCTGGCCTGTGAAGCCGACACCCTCGGCTCCTGTGGTTACGTTTATATGGCTGTTTATCCGACACTGGCACCCGCAACCACCTCATAACCCCGAATATCTCACCTTTAGCACTACCAGTTACAGAGAACTTAAGATGAAAACATTACCTGACACACACGTACGGGAGGCATCGTGCTGCCCGTCTCCCGTCACCATCTGGCATACACTGCTCACCCGACTGCTGGACCAGCATTACGGCCTCACACTGAATGACACACCGTTCGCTGATGAACGTGTGATTGAGCAGCATATTGAGGCAGGCATTTCACTGTGTGATGCGGTGAACTTTCTCGTGGAAAAATACGCGCTGGTGCGTACCGACCAGCCGGGATTCAGCGCCTGTACCCGCTCTCAGTTAATAAACAGCATCGATATCCTCCGGGCTCGCAGGGCGACCGGCCTGATGACCCGCGACAATTACCGAACAGTAAATAACATTACTCTGGGTAAGCATCCGGAGGCGAAACAATGAAACTGGCCCTGACGCTGGAAGCCGACAGCGTTAACGTGCAGGCGCTGAACATGGGGCGAATTGTCGTTGACGTCGATGGTGTTAATCTCATTGAACTGATTAACAAGGTCGCTGAAAACGGTTATTCACTCCGCGTGGTGGATGAACGTGACGCTACCGAAACACCGGCGACTTCTGCCAGCCCTCATCAGTTGCCGGAAGACAATACAGTGATACAGAGCGTGATGCCATTAACCACTGAAACAGCGCTGGATATCCTCATTGCGTGGCTGCAGGACAATATCGACTGCGAATCGGGAATTATCTTTGACAACGATGAGGATAAAACGGATTCGGCAGCACTGTTGCCCTGTATCGAACAGGCCCGGGAGGATGTCCGTACTCTTCGTCACCTGCAGCTTCTGCACCAGAACCGGTAAATATCACTCACCATACTTCATTCCACTGACGTCAGCCTGAACAGGGCTGGCGTTTTCGTTTATAAACCAAAAGGGAAACCGATAACGTCAGACATCACAATCTCCCGTCCGGAAGTGGTCACCGGGCATACGGACGTTATCTGCTCAACCAGTATCCGCCACATTCTGGCTGTACGAAAGAGTACACTGCTGCAAATCGACACACTTATCCGGCAACTGGCTGAAATATCAGCAATGACAGAAAGTATTGGCGGTAAAGCCGCCCCGGGCTGGGCCATGAAACAGGATTTTCGCTGCGGCTGCTGGCTGATGGAGAAACCGGAAACCGCAATGAAAGCCATCACACGCAATCTCGATCGCGAAATCTGGCGTGACCTGATGCAACGTTCAGGGATGCTTTCCTTAATGGATGCACAGGCCCGTGATACATGGTACCGGTCACTGGAGTACGATAATTTTCCGGAAATCAGTGAAGCGAACATTCTGATCACATTTGAACAACTACACCAGAATAAAGATGAGGTGTTTGAGCGAGGGGTGATCAACGTCTTCAGGGGACTGAGCTGGAATTACAAAACCAATTGCCCCTGCAAATTTGGCAGTAAAATTATCGTCAACAACCTGGTGAGGTGGGACCGGTGGGGGTTTCATCTTATCACCGGGCAACAGACTGACCGACTCGTCGACCTGGAAAGAATGCTACATCTGTTCAGCGGCAAACCGATCCCCGACAACCGGGAAAACATCACTATTCGTCTGGATGGTCACATCCAGTCCGTTCAGGGTAAAGAGCGCTATGAAGACGAGATGTTCATCATTAAATACTTTAAGAAGGGATCTGCACACATCACTTTCAAAAGGCTGGAACTGATTGACAGAATTAACGATATAATAGCCAGGTACTTTCCTTCTGTGCTCTCAGCCTGATCCCGAGTGTGATTCCCTTTCGATATCAAAAGGGACTGCGGGTATAATTGAGGGTACATTTTTAATCAAACCAAACAAATTATATTAATATCAATATGATAAAAGAAATTTTCGATTCCGAGTCCGGCACCACTATTCTAAAGAACCCGCCCACAAGGCGGGTTTTTGCTTTTGGATCTTTATATAAAATAAACTTGGGAGCATAACGCCATCAGGTCTTAAACACTCCCGAATCATCAATAAACATCCCCCGCTAACAAAACACAGTTCAGTTCACATAACATCCCTGTTATCCCACACATATCTGCTGGCCGAACGACGCCAGTGCGCGTACGGAGGCAAGAGCAGCCCTGCACATGGCAGCGCTTGTGGTAACCTGGTTTAATCCGGTGATAAAGGCGTTTTACATGCATCTGCCAGCAGCCGGAAAAACCAAAAAAGTGGCGCTGGTTGACTGTATGCGTAAATTGCTGACCATCCTGAACGCAATGCTCAGAAAGAACGAAGAGTGAAATGAATCGTAGCATCATGTTGCTCCATAATTTTTACGTTCAAGACAGTTGATTATCGGCGCATATGACTCAAAAAGAGCCTGATGATTGCCTCTTTTCCATAGGCTCTTTATCTGAAGTGAAGGAAGGCCCGGAAGAAAGCACTCGCTGGCATACGTGACTCCAGCTCAACCGGAGATAATCACCACTGTTATTTTTCTATTTAATAATAATCTCCTGAAAAACAGATATAGCAAAAATACAATCCGGCCAGATTTAATTCCGCATTCATTACCAGAAATAATCAACATCACAACTATCATATCATTCAATAGTCACCGCTAAAATTTTATTATTTTCCTCTTCTTTACATAGAAATTGTCAACCTGTTTATTATGCCGCTCTTAAATAGTTAATCACAAAACAACATCACCATTATTTACGTGTTTTATTTATTAATAACATGGTCATACGTTCTTTTTTTACAAGGAAATAATCAATTGATAAATTGTTTTTTGGTTTAATAGTCAAGTAGGAAACATTTTAATAAATGATAAAAATCCTAAATTCCTTGTTCATAATGTAGGTGTGTGTTAAATAGGTGGGCAAAATTTGGTTCCCCTTCTCGCCTGTAATATTGCAGCATCTTCGCACCTCCATGAGACATTGCGACTTAATAAGAAGGTGATAAGTCCTGCATATAAGCATGGACTGACCATGGTTTTATATTCATTAAAAACTTTGTTACAACCCATTGATTTAGCATAAATAAATTATAGTGGGTTCGGGTTTGTTGTGACTGTGGCATTATTTCCGTGCAAAGGAGCTGATATGTCTGAAAGACATTTACCTGATGACCAGAGCAGTACTATCGATCCATATCTAATTACCTCTGTTCGCCAGACTCTGGCAGAACAAGGCGCAGCATTACAAAACTTGTCTAAACAACTGGATTCCGGGCAGTACCAGCGTGTCCTTAATTTGATAATGAACTGTAAAGGGCACGTTATTCTTTCGGGAATGGGTAAATCAGGGCATGTCGGTCGTAAAATGTCAGCGACGCTGGCCTCTACGGGTACGCCTAGTTTCTTTATTCATCCTGCAGAAGCTTTCCATGGCGATCTGGGCATGATTACGCCTTACGATCTTCTGATCCTTATTTCTGCCAGCGGTGAAACGGATGAAATCCTCAAGCTAGTTCCTTCACTGAAAAATTTCGGCAACCGAATTATCGCCATTACCAATAATGGAAATTCCACGCTGGCGAAAAATGCTGATGCCGTGCTGGAACTCCACATGGCGAATGAAACCTGCCCGAATAATCTTGCACCAACAACGTCTACCACGCTGACGATGGCGATCGGCGATGCGCTGGCGATTGCCATGATCCACCAACGCAAATTTATGCCGAATGATTTTGCGCGCTATCACCCGGGCGGTTCATTAGGTCGTCGCCTGCTGACCCGCGTTGCTGATGTCATGCAGCATGATGTTCCTGCGGTACAGCTGGATGCGTCATTTAAAACCGTGATTCAACGTATCACCAGCGGATGCCAGGGAATGGTGATGGTAGAAGACGCAGAAGGTGGGCTAGCGGGCATTATCACCGACGGTGACCTGCGTCGCTTTATGGAAAAAGAGGATTCTCTGACATCCGCTACGGCTGCGCAGATGATGACACGTGAACCGCTGACGCTACCGGAAGACACCATGATCATTGAAGCGGAAGAAAAAATGCAAAAGCACCGCGTCTCAACGTTATTGGTGACCAACAAGGCAAATAAAGTCACTGGCCTTGTGCGCATTTTCGACTAATTAAGCAACGGGGTTCGAGAGGTTAGTCTCTCATTGAGTTTGCGCCCCACTGAAACTTTGATAATCGTTACATGTTGATAAAAGTGAAGTCTGCCGTATCCTGGATGCGTGCTCGTCTGTCTGCCATCTCACTGGCAGATATCCAAAAACACCTGGCGAAAATCATCATTCTGGCACCGATGGCGGTGCTGCTGATCTATCTGGCTATCTTCAGCCAGCCTCGCTATATGAGCGAGTCGAAAGTCGCCATTAAACGCTCGGATGATTTAAACAGCGGCAGCCTGAATTTTGGTCTGCTTCTGGGTGCCTCTAACCCCAGTTCCGCAGAAGATGCGTTGTATCTGAAAGAGTACATCAACTCGCCGGATATGCTGGCGGCGCTGGATAAGCAACTAAATTTTCGTGAAGCGTTTAGCCACAGCGGGCTCGATTTTCTTAATCATCTTAGCAAGGATGAAACCGCAGAAGGCTTCCTGAAGTACTACAAGGACCGTATCAACGTCTCGTATGACGATAAAACCGGATTACTGAATATTCAGACGCAGGGCTTTAGCCCGGAGTTTGCGCTTAAGTTTAACCAGACCGTGCTGAAAGAGTCAGAGCGCTTTATCAATGAGATGTCACATCGCATCGCGCGTGACCAGCTTGCCTTTGCAGAAACGGAGATGGAAAAGGCACGCCAGCGTCTGGACGCCAGCAAAGCGGAATTGCTCTCTTATCAGGACAACAACAACGTTCTGGATCCACAGGCACAGGCACAGGCGGCGAGCACGTTAGTGAATACGCTGATGGGCCAGAAGATCCAGATGGAAGCGGACCTGCGGAACTTGCTGACGTATCTGCGTGAGGACGCCCCGCAAGTTGTGAGTGCGCGTAATGCGATTCAGTCATTGCAGGCACAAATTGACGAAGAAAAAAGCAAAATCACAGCGCCGCAGGGTGACAAGCTAAACCGTATGGCGGTGGATTTTGAAGAAATCAAATCAAAAGTAGAGTTCAACACCGAGCTGTACAAACTGACCCTGACCTCCATTGAAAAGACCCGTGTAGAAGCGGCTCGTAAGCTCAAGGTGCTGTCAGTGATCAGTTCGCCACAGTTGCCGCAGGAATCCTCTTTTCCAAATATCCCTTATTTGATCGCCTGCTGGTTACTGGTGTGCTGCCTGCTGTTCGGCACCCTGAAACTGTTGCTGGCTGTTATTGAAGATCACCGAGACTAACGCTGTCGCTGAATGAGTTTGTGATGAAATTATTTAAATCAATTTTACTGATTGCCGCCTGTCACGCGGCGCAGGCCAGCGCGGCCATTGATATTAACGCTGACCCAAACCTGACAGGAGCCGCGCCGCTTACCGGTATTCTGAACGGGCAACAGTCGGATACGCAAAACATGAGCGGCTTCGACAATACCCCGCCGCCCGCACCGCCGGTGGTCATGAGCCGTATGTTTGGTGCTCAACTTTTCAACGGCACCAGCGCGGATAGCGGTGCGACGGTAGGATTCAACCCTGATTATATTCTGAATCCGGGCGATAGCATTCAGGTCCGCTTATGGGGTGCGTTCACCTTTGATGGTGCGTTACAGATTGATCCTAAAGGTAATATTTTCCTGCCGAACGTTGGTCCGGTGAAAGTTGCTGGCGTCAGTAATAGTCAGTTAAATGCCCTGGTCACATCCAAAGTGAAGGAAGTATACCAGTCCAACGTCAACGTCTACGCCTCCTTATTACAGGCGCAGCCAGTAAAAGTGTACGTGACCGGATTTGTGCGTAATCCTGGTCTGTATGGCGGTGTGACGTCTGATTCGTTACTCAATTATCTGATCAAGGCTGGCGGCGTTGATCCAGAGCGCGGAAGTTACGTTGATATTGTGGTCAAGCGCGGTAACCGCGTGCGCTCCAACGTCAACCTGTACGACTTCCTGCTGAACGGCAAACTGGGGCTTTCGCAGTTCGCCGATGGTGACACCATCATCGTCGGGCCGCGTCAGCATACTTTCAGCGTTCAGGGCGATGTCTTTAACAGCTACGACTTTGAGTTCCGCGAAAGCAGCATTCCCGTAACGGAAGCGTTGAGCTGGGCGCGCCCTAAGCCTGGCGCGACTCACATTACGATTATGCGTAAACAGGGGCTGCAAAAACGCAGCGAATACTATCCGATCAGTTCTGCGCCAGGCCGTATGTTGCAAAATGGCGATACCTTAATCGTGAGCACTGACCGCTATGCCGGCACCATTCAGGTGCGGGTTGAAGGCGCACACTCCGGTGAACATGCCATGGTACTGCCTTATGGTTCCACTATGCGTGCGGTTCTGGAAAAAGTCCGCCCGAACAGCATGTCGCAGATGAACGCGGTTCAGCTTTATCGCCCATCAGTAGCTCAGCGTCAGAAAGAGATGCTGAATCTCTCGCTGCAAAAACTGGAGGAAGCATCACTTTCTGCCCAGTCCTCCACCAAAGAAGAAGCCAGCCTGCGAATGCAGGAAGCGCAACTGATCAGCCGCTTTGTGGCGAAAGCACGCACCGTAGTTCCGAAAGGTGAAGTGATCCTCAACGAATCCAATATTGATTCTGTTCTGCTTGAAGATGGCGACGTCATCAATATTCCGGAGAAAACATCGCTGGTTATGGTTCATGGCGAAGTGCTGTTCCCGAACGCGGTGAGCTGGCAGAAGGGTATGACCACCGAGGATTACATCGAGAAATGTGGTGGCCTGACGCAGAAATCGGGTAACGCCAGAATTATCGTCATTCGTCAGAACGGTGCTGCCGTCAACGCAGAAGATGTGGATTCACTCAAACCGGGCGATGAGATTATGGTTCTGCCGAAATATGAATCGAAAAACATTGAAGTTACCCGTGGTATTTCCACCATCCTCTATCAGCTGGCGGTGGGTGCAAAAGTGATTCTGTCTTTGTAAGGAGTTGAAATGAGCAAAGCAGTTATTGTCATTCCGGCTCGTTATGGCTCATCGCGCCTGCCGGGTAAGCCACTGCTCGATATTGTTGGTAAACCGATGATCCAGCATGTTTACGAGCGTGCGTTACAGGTGGCGGGCGTTGCGGAAGTTTGGGTGGCAACAGACGATCAGCGTGTTGAAAAGGCCGTGCAGGCATTTGGCGGGAAAGCCATCATGACGCGCAACGATCATGAATCCGGCACCGATCGGCTGGTCGAGGTGATGCATAAAGTCGAGGCAGATATCTACATTAACCTGCAGGGCGACGAACCAATGATTCGCCCGCGGGATGTAGATACGCTGTTACAAGGAATGCGTGATGACCCCGCGTTGCCAGTGGCAACGCTATGCCACGCGATTTCTGCCGAAGAAGCGACCGAGCCAAGCACGGTAAAAGTGGTGGTAAATACCCACCAGGATGCGCTTTATTTCAGCCGTTCGCCTATTCCGTATCCGCGAAATGCTGAAAAAGCGCGCTACCTGAAACACGTCGGTATTTACGCTTATCGTCGCGATGTGCTGCAAAACTACAGCCAGTTACCGGAGTCCATGCCAGAGCAGGCAGAATCACTGGAGCAGCTGCGGTTGATGAGCGCAGGGATCAACATCCGCACATTTGAGGTTGCCGCAACCGGTCCGGGCGTCGACACCCCAGCATGCCTGGAAAAAGTGCGCGCCCTGATGGCACAGGAACTGGCTGAAAACGCATGATTGGCATTTACTCGCCTGGCATCTGGCGTATTCCGCATCTGGAGAAATTTCTGGCGCAACCGTGCCAGAAACTTTCTCTGCTGCGCCCTGTTCCGCAAGAAGTTAATGCTATCGCCGTGTGGGGACATCGTCCCAGCGCGGCGAAACCAGTCGCCATCGCCAAAGCAGCGGGAAAACCCGTCATTCGTCTGGAAGATGGATTTGTGCGTTCGCTGGATCTTGGCGTCAATGGCGAGCCGCCGCTTTCTCTGGTGGTGGATGATTGTGGCATTTACTACGATGCCAGCAAGCCTTCGGCGCTGGAGAAACTGGTACAGGATAAAGCCGGAAATACAGCTCTGATAAGCCAGGCCAGAGAAGCGATGCACACCATCGTGACCGGGGATATGTCGAAATATAATCTGGCGCCTGCGTTTGTGGCTGATGAGTCAGAACGTACAAACATCGTTCTGGTTGTCGATCAGACATTTAATGATATGTCAGTGACGTATGGCAATGCTGGCCCGCATGAGTTTGCTGCCATGCTGGAAGCCGCGATGGCGGAAAATCCTCAAGCCGAAATTTGGGTGAAGGTGCACCCAGATGTACTGGAAGGAAAGAAAACAGGTTATTTCGCCGATCTGCGCGCCACGCAACGAGTACGTTTAATTGCCGAGAATGTCAGCCCGCAGTCGCTGTTGCGACACGTTTCCCGGGTTTACGTCGTGACCTCCCAGTACGGCTTTGAAGCCTTGCTGGCAGGAAAACCAGTAACATGTTTCGGCCAGCCCTGGTATGCAGGTTGGGGCTTAACCGACGATCGTCATCCGCAGTCCGCTTTGTTATCTGCCCGACGCGGTTCTGCCACGCTGGAGGAACTTTTTGCCGCTGCATACCTGCGTTACTGTCGCTATATCGATCCGCAAACGGGAGAAGTAAGCGATCTATTTACCGTGCTGCAATGGCTGCAATTACAGCGCAACCATCAGCAGCAGCGTAATGGTTATTTATGGGCGCCAGGCTTAACGCTGTGGAAGTCAGCGATCCTGAAACCTTTCTTGCAAACGGCAACAAACCGGCTGAGTTTTTCACGTCGCTGTACTGCGGCGAGCGCCTGCGTGGTATGGGGTGTAAAGGGAGAACAGCAATGGCGAGCCGAAGCGCAGCGAAAATCACTGCCGTTATGGCGAATGGAAGATGGTTTTCTGCGTTCATCCGGACTTGGCTCTGACCTGCTGCCGCCGCTATCGCTGGTGCTGGATAAACGCGGTATTTACTATGACGCCACGCGCCCCAGCGATCTGGAAGTGCTGCTGAATCATAGCCAGCTAACGCTGGCGCAGAAGATGCGAGCTGAAAAATTACGCCAGCGACTGGTTGAAAGCAAACTGAGTAAGTACAACCTGGGAGCCGATTTCTCTCTACCAGCCGAAGCCAAAGATAAAAAAGTTATCCTGGTGCCAGGTCAGGTAGAGGACGATGCCTCTATTAAAACAGGCACTGTCTCGATTAAGAGCAACCTTGAGTTATTACGCACAGTACGCGAGCGCAATCCGCACGCCTACATTATTTATAAACCGCACCCGGATGTATTAGTGGGGAATCGCAAGGGCGATATTCCGGCAGAACAGATTGCTGAACTTGCTGATTATCAGGCACTGGACGCAGATATTATTCAATGCATTCAGCGCGCAGATGAAGTGCATACCATAACGTCGCTGTCGGGGTTTGAAGCATTATTACATGGCAAGCGCGTACATTGTTACGGCCTGCCCTTCTATGCCGGTTGGGGTTTAACCGTCGATGAACATCACTGCCCGCGCCGCGAGCAAAAATTAACGTTAGCAGATTTGATCTATCAGGCGTTGATTGTTTATCCAACCTATATCCACCCAACACGGCTACAACCTATTACGGTAGAAGAAGCTGCGGAATATTTAATCAAGACGCCGCGCAAGCCGATGTTTATTACCCGAAAAAAAGCGGGGCGGGTAATACGCTATTACCGCAAATTAATTATGTTCTGCAAGGTCAGATTTGGCTAAACAATTTCATAGTTGACTATTACGCAAATTATTTATGCAAGGTAATGCACTAACCGTTTTATTATCCGGTAAAAAATATCTGCTATTGCAGGGGCCGATGGGACCTTTTTTCAATAACGTCGCCGAATGGTTAGAGTCATTAGGCCGTAACGCTGTGAACGTTGTATTCAACGGTGGGGATCGTTTTTACTGCCGCCATCGACAATACCTGGCTTACTACCAAACGCCGAAAGAGTTCCCCGGATGGTTACGGGATCTCCACCGGCAATATGACTTTGATACCATCCTCTGCTTTGGTGACTGCCGCCCATTGCACAAAGAAGCAAAACGGTGGGCAAAGTCGAAAGGGATCCGCTTTCTGGCATTTGAGGAAGGATATTTACGCCCGCAATTTATTACCGTTGAAGAAGGCGGAGTAAACGCATATTCATCGCTACCGCGCGATCCGGATTTTTATCGTAAGTTACCAGATATGCCTACGCCGCACGTTGAGAACTTAAAACCTTCAACGATGAAACGTATAGGTCATGCGATGTGGTATTACCTGATGGGCTGGCATTACCGCCATGAGTTCCCTCGCTACCGCCACCATAAATCGTTTTCCCCCTGGTATGAGGCTCGTTGCTGGGTTCGTGCATACTGGCGCAAGCAACTTTACAAGGTAACACAGCGTAAGGTATTGCCGAGGTTAATGAACGAGTTGGACCAGCGTTATTATCTTGCCGTTTTGCAGGTATATAACGATAGTCAGATTCGTAACCACAGCAATTATAACGATGTGCGTGACTATATTAATGAAGTCATGTACTCATTTTCGCGTAAAGCGCCGAAAGAAAGCTATTTGGTGATCAAACATCATCCGATGGATCGTGGTCACAGACTCTATCGACCATTAATTAAGCGGCTAAGTAAGGAATATGGCTTAGGTGAGCGAGTCATTTATGTGCACGATCTCCCGATGCCGGAATTATTACGCCACGCAAAAGCGGTGGTGACGATTAACAGTACGGCGGGGATCTCTGCACTGATTCATAACAAACCACTCAAAGTGATGGGCAATGCCCTGTACGACATCAAAGGCTTGACGTATCAAGGGCATTTGCACCAGTTCTGGCAGGCCGATTTTAAACCGGATATGAAACTGTTTAAGAAGTTTCGGGGGTATTTATTGATGAAGACCCAGGTTAATGCGGTTTATTATTGCACACTCATACATTTGTTTAAAATTTATTAATAACATATATACAAACAATATATAAATATACATGTAATAGTACAATTAGTTGTTTTTATTATAAAACCTTTCTTTATAATACTGTTGAATTAATTTTGCTTCCTTTCCAGGACCTCGTAGCCACATTTTCCCATCTAATGGAATAGGTTTTGCTGGGACGCCATAAAGCGAGCTAAATTTTTCACAAGATTTTGTCACAACTGAACCTAAAGAAATAATAGAACAGGCACCTACGCGAACATTTTTTAGAATAGATACTCGTTGTGAAATCCAACAATAAGGTTCAATAATAATTGGTCTATGAGATATATTCAATTGCTGTTCAGTTTCTATATCAATGACTAAATGCCCATCAGCTGGCCGAATGATCACTTCCGATGCTATAAGACAATGATCGCCGATAATTAGGCCATTATTAGGTTTTCCTGAATTATAACCAGTACTCCAAATATTGTTTGATGTTATGGATATACCTTCACCAACAATAATAAAATCGCCACGACCTAACAAAACTGCGTTAACTTTATTAAGTGCCGTATTTTTACCTAAATAAAGAAAGTTATTATCATTTTTTAATGATATTTTGCTTGATTTGGCTGTAACACCATCATCAATAAAAACATTACAGTTTTTGGCCTTTTCTGTAAAAATCAGATCTATTCCATCTGGAACTTTATTACCCTTAAGATAAATTTTATTAGTATTATCCCCCTTCATTTTAAGTTGACTTGGTGTAAACATATTATAATTACCCAGCTCAATATCAAAATTAGCGACACAATAACGAATGTCATCTATATAGCCGTTGATATTTTGAAAACTTACATGAGTCACATTTATTCTCCAAATTACTATATTATTTTAGTTGATGAGCAAAAACCACCTCCTGAGAGGTGGTTCAGGAAAAGCATTAGGAAATGTTTGAAACTCAATTCATGCGTTCTAAATCAAGCATTATCTCATTAAATTCTGAGACAGCTCTGAGTAAAGTTTTATAATCATTTTTACCATTCCAATGCATATCTTCAATATAATAATCTTGATGACTTTTAGCAAATGCCAAAATTGTTAATTTTTTTGCCAATCCACGACGTTTTTTTTGTGAGAAAAATAAAATGTAACCATATAATTCAGCACATGAAAATGAAAATAGCTCTTCAGAAATTAAACCCTCTATTATTTTATAAAAAACATCCACATCGGAATTATTATTTTTTATGAATAATTCATCTAAAGATTTCACAAGATTTTCTTTTCCATACTTATGGAATAACTCTTTTATGAAAACATCAATTCCTAATAATTTGAAAACAGTAGTTAAATATCTATAAGTATTTTCTATTGAATCCAGATAGTGCTCTTTATTTGTCGTTCTGTTGAGCGCAGAATAAAAATCCGCATATTGTTTTTTATAGTATAGATTATTGAGATAATACTCCAACACCATATATGGCATTTCATTTACATTATTAAAGTTCAAATAAAAATCATTTGGAATTGTTTTACTCAATGTTAAGAAGGCTTCCAAAGCTTCTTTTTTTCCATTATCTGTAGGCATTAAACATTCTATATCCAAAGCAGATTTATGAATGGGAGCATGATAATCATAAAGCTCCATAAGAATTTTATGCTTATCTATGTTATCTAACTGTGTTTTTTTTATAATATTAATAGCCGCATTAATTTTATCACTTCGAACTAATGATATAATGTAAATTTTTGTAATTCGCGAGCTTAATGGTATTTTGTAACTAAGTAACTCTTTCTCATAAATCAAAACCGCCTGTGAATAAGCATGTTTGGTATAATTTGATAAGAATATTTTAATACTATTTATATAATTTATTAATCGGCTGTTTTCTGGAGACTGAAAAGCACGCATCAGTTTTTCTTGTTTTCTACCTATCCAATTAGAATAGCAGGATAAATCATCACCAACATTAAATTTCTTGAGGTTTTCTTTTGGTGCAATTCTTATAGACAATGAATTTGAAAGTGACGTTATTTCCTTAGTAAACTCAGAGCACTCAATCTCAATATTAATAAAATCCAATCCTTCAAATATACCAAGTAAACGCTCATGATAATTGGTAGGTATACTGTTCAACTCCACACTAAATGTGTTAAATATAAATATAATACTATTTATGTCAAGTTGATGCGTAAATAAATGTAGATAATCCAACAGCGTATTAACATCATAAGATTGTGTTATTGCGTGACTCAATATTTCATATAGGCGAGAGGAATTGTCACGATCATTATAAGGGAAAAAATTGTCTATCCGCTCTTCATAATATGGAGATATAACACAATTACTATCTAATATGGACAATAATTGTGTATTTAACATCTCAATGTCTTTAACTACTGGTCCAAAACCAAGTTTATAATAATCGAAATACCCTTTTGAATAAGAATGACTGGCAAAAAAAGTATCACTATCAAATTGAAAGTATATAATAGGCTTTTTCATATAAGCGATATCAAATGCTACAGATGAATAATCTGTTATAAGCAAATCAGCATCTTTAAAAGCAGTTTGAATGCTTCCTGTAGATAAATCACCTATTTTTATATAATCAGGTATATTCAAATCCTCAATATAATCAACAAGATTAGGGTGGGGATAAAAAATTACAGTATATCCTTTATCGAAACATGCTTTCTTTAGATTGTCAGATCTTAAAAAACCACCCCACATCTCACAAAAAATGGAATTACTAAATTGTGGATTTTTTACACGTTTACTACTTTTTTTCTGAAGCTCTCCAGCAAGATCTTTCCTCCAGGTAGGCATAATTAAGATTTGTTTTTTAGATATAGTATTTTTAACTAAATTATCATATCTAGGGAACCCTGTTAGTACTGTTTCTTGCGTTGTATATCGGTATCGACCTCTTCTTGATATATCTTCATATTCATACGTCGATGCGGTAACAAGATAATCTATTTTACGGCTATTCAACCATTCTGATTGATCATCTTTAGTAATACCATGCTGGAGAAATACAAATTTGTATTTCATTATATCGGAATAATGATTTCGCGGAAGATAATTTACGATAGCTGGATTAGCATGAGATGAAAGAAGATATTGAGAGTTTATTAATAAAACTCTATGAAAGAAACCTCCGAACTTAATTAATTTAAAGCCATCATTTTTAAGCCGTTTCCAATCGGCAGATTTTTTATTTAAAAGAAAATATATTTTTCCCTTAGGATGAACCTTTGAAACATAACGATAAAAATGCTCCGCATTATCATCTGCTCTTATTTCGTTATCAATAAATAGCCATGCTTTTTCAAATTTTTTTGCAACAAATGGTAATGTGGACACATATCTTAACAGCTTTGTTTTGATCGGTAGCATGTTTGTTATTTTATTTTTTCGTTCAAAACTATTAATTGCAGTCTCTAGTTTTAGCTTATCAAAGCGTTTTCCCAATGCTATTATTTCAGTTTTAATATTATTTTTTATAGATAATTCTTGGTGTTGGGATTTAAATCCAAACCACAAATATATTTCATATGCAAAGTTTATATCAAAAATTGTAAGCTCTTTTATCTTGGCTGTGAAAGGTATTACAATTTTCTTATTTAAAGTTAACTTGGGTAATGTATCGAACTGTGATGCAATTTTTAATTTTATACTATTTTTTGAACTATTAACATCCTCTATATAGCAAAGTTCTTTTTCCGCTACTATTCCAATTAATTTTAGATATCCTATTTTATGTACATGATTATAATTTTTTGCAGAAAAAGCCCTTAAAGATTCATCTCCTATTGACGTCAAAATATTAATAAGCTTTTCTTTTATTATTATTTTTTCTTTTTCGGATAATAGTTCATCTGTTTTTTTATTTCTAAGAATGATTAAAAATAAATTATGCATCGCATAAATAATCGTTTTTTTTAAAAATGCCGATTTTTCATTTATTTTCATACTTTCTATTTGTGAAAGAAAACATATAAAGGCATTGCTATCCTTTGTTATTTTTACAAATTTTTCTTCAAGCTTTATTAAAGATGAGTTGTAACAGAAAATATTATCAATGAATAATGCCCGTTCAAGACCATCACACTCATTAAATATTTTCAATACATTTGTTATCTCACTTGATTGACTATCATATAAAGACAACACTTTTGTCCTCAACAATAAATCCGACTTGAAAATCAGGCAAGAAAGTAAAGGAAGAAGATATTCTTTGTTATCAACCCCATTAGCACTTGAAGAACCTTTTATATTTAATATTAAATTATCTATTGTATTAGCACCTGATGCATTTGTATAAGAATGTTGTATAATCTCATGTGTAGATAATCCAGCATCGTAATTAATAAAATTAAAAATAAAGTCTTTTTTTATTTCATCGCCATCTACCAATAATTTTACATATGTAGAACCAATATTAGACACTGCTTTTTTAATTGATTTTGCAATTAACTGTATATCATGTGTAATTATAGAAACATACGGTGATGATGTTGACGCAAACTTATTTGCCGCAGATATACTATTAATTGACTTTATAGCAAGCTCATGATTTTCAGAAATTACAATAAAACCGATATCGTTTTTATTTTTTTTATGCATTATCTTAATATATTTTGAGTCTCTAATGAAAGCTTTAGGATCTCTTAAAAGTTTTTTTATTTTTTTGATTTTCATAAAATATCCTTGGTTGTACTATTAGTGTAACAAAAACCTTATTCGTTTTTTTAATGTGTCAAATCTATCAATATGCCCAGGTTTATTTTCAAAATATACACTATAGTCTTGTATTTTAAGTCCCCTTTCATAACACCGTGAAATAAATAATGTTATTAAAGTTTCATCAATATATTTTTTTGTAGAAATATTATACTTGTGTTTTTTTACAAAAATATTATAGTTATCCTTTCTTTTAGTATAATATGCGTCGTTGTTATCCTTCTCATGATATAAATGAAAAGCAATATCTTTATCTAATAAGATATCTAAACAATGTCTTCCCAAGTATTTTCTAAAACCTGTTACAAATAAAGGTGATCGTGAAGGTACATCTAATAAAAAATCAATGGGTTTTTCTAACATAAAATAATGTAGGTATAGCCTCACAAGAAAATCAAAATCTTCATATCCATGACCATTGAAAGACTCATCAAAACCATTAATTTTTTTAAAGGCGTTTGATTGTAGAATTGTTATAGAAGATGGGTTAGCCAAATGTAAAAACTCCTTCCTGGAAAACCCAAAATATTTATTTTTAATTGAATCAATAGAGCGATTTTTTTTTAAAGACTCCGAGCCGTACTTAGTCAAATATAAACAAGGGATGACATAAAATGGGTTTATATTTTTTTTTATTTTATTTTTATATTTTTCAAACAATTCAAAGTCTGGATAAATATCGACATCAAGTAATATAATATATTCAGTATCAACAAAATCGAAAGCAAAATTACGTAATAAGGATGGATTAATTGAATCAGAACGATTAGTTAATGAGTTTATCTTAACATTATTATATTTTTGTAACTCCTTAACTATTTTATAATCATACTTTGTAAATCTATTATTATGCCCGAAAACTATTTTAATATTTCTCTCTTGTGCCATTTTTGACATAAATATTGATTTTTTAATTATGTCATTTGGCCTTCTTTTTAAATCAACAGGGATAATGGCTGTAAGCATTTTAATTTCAAACCCTAACCTTTTCACTCATTAATATAGTTTTTAATTGCGTCATTAATAGAATTAAAATACCATATCTGATTATTTTTTCCTAAGTACAATGCAGCATCACAGAAATCATGAAGAATATTCAAGCTATGCGACACCATTAAAAAACTAGACTCTTTATGCCTTTCTTTAAACAATTGAGCGCATTTTTCTTTAAACCTGGCATCACCGACTGCGGTTACTTCATCGACGATATAATAATCAAACTTAAATGCCATACTTAAACCAAAGCCTAAACGCGATCGCATACCGGATGAGTAAGTTTTAATCGGCATATCAAAGTACTTACCGAGTTCGGCAAATTCTTCGACAAACTCAATTTTCTCTTTTAGTTCTTCTTGCTTCGCGTATAATCGGGCAACAAATTTTACGTTTTCGCGTCCGGTTAAACTTCCCTGAAATCCACCTGCAAGGCCGACTGGCCATGATATTGTTTTATTAGTGATGATCTTTCCACTGTCGGGGCGGTCAATGCCGCCAATCATTCTCAGTAACGTTGATTTACCCGCTCCGTTGCGACCAATAAAGGCAACACTTTTTCCTGAAGGGATTTCAATATTTAAATCCTTAAAGACATAATGTCGACCCGCTGGCGTGCGATATGACTTCGTCAAATTTTCAATCTTAATCATGATGTCAGCATTGCCTCTTCACGCGTTCGGTATAAAGCCAGACCGATGAACAGGGTGACCAGAGTGAACATTGCAAGGTAGTTCAGACTCACGCCTTCGCTGATATAGCCAGGCATAACAGCCTCGCGGCTTAACTCTACGACATGCACTAATGGGTTCCAGAGTAGATATGACCAGTATTGCTTTGGAATCGAGTGTAAAGGGAACATGATGCAGGAGAGGAAATACAGCGGCTTAAGCAGTATCGGCAGGACCTTTTGCATTTCAGGGAAAGTCTTACCAACGACCATGAATATTAAGCCGACGCCACATGAAAGAATGATTAACAAACTCCAGGTGAGCACAAGTTGTAAAAGATTTGTAATTTCGAAATATTCACCTGCCATCCAGACGATAAGCATAAGCAATATATAGACAGCAACGTAAATCAGTGTCTCAAGCAGTGCTCGTGCAATGATCGTATCGATGGGTTTTACTGGTCGATAATTAAACAACCCCTGGTTCGCTTCAATAGCACCAATAGAACGTTTGCTGATACTGCTAAAGATAAAAAAGGGAATCAGGCCATTAAGTAAAAACACCGGGAATGAGATGTCTGGCATCGTGCGGTGCATAATGTAACCAAAAATGCCCAACAGTATCAGCAAATGCGCAGAGGGTTCGAGAATCGCCCACAGATATCCCAGACGGAACTTACCAAAGCGTGTTCGTATTTCTCGTAGAAACAATGCCTCTACGGTGACTTTCTGGACTTCAAATCCACTTCTTGCCATTTGATGATGTGATCCTAATCTCTTCAGGTACGCTACCGCCCTTGGCTTAACAGCTACCAATACACTGGAGGTAATGCTTATTTGTAACTGGATAAAATTTACTCAGACGGTTTGACCTTTTTAATAGCCGCAAAAAATTTCAGCAGAAATTATTTCCGCAGGGATAAATAGATCTATTTCCGTCTCGTTTCTTCTAATCCATTCTTCAGGCATGAATGTATTCGGTCTTCTGGTAATTTCAGAAAACTGGCCGTTTTAGAATGTAGAGTTAATTTCTCAGGAAATTATTTTTTGTTCTTACTGTTAACTACTTGATTATAATACCCCCTATGGATTTTATGCGTAACAATACCTGCAATCTGTTTCAAACCAGAACGCATGCGATTGATTACCAATAAATTGTTTAGCGAGAAACTATTTCCCTATTTAAAATTCACTCATGTACTTCTTATTTATATCTACAGCACCCTCTTTACAGTCACATTTGTGATTTACATCACATTTAAACGGTGTTATTTAAGCCCCATTAATAATTCCGTGAGTAATTATTTTCGTCAATTAAAATATACATCTTGATTATTTTGTGCATTTATTTTAACCAGCGTTACAGCCAGCATTATCCCTCAGTAGATATACCTGAGCAGACATTTCTTAAAATCGACGAATAGTTTCCCTGGAAATTATTATGCTTATTTGAAATTCCCTTTCTGATTATCTCCAGTAATTTTACTAATTTCCAGGCTACACAAAATACAGATCACATAAGAATTATCCTATATGTTTTGACCTATCAATTGTTACTCAATGATTTATTACAACTATTAATAATCATAATGTGTCAAAACACTTAAGCATCTTTACAGTCTTAGAAAGGTGTCGATTAACGAAGGCTACATGGTGAAAAACAGGTTCCTTCAGTGTTACCGAATATTCCGTGGTGGTCTGGAGGGAGATAATTCTTGCTACATCGAAACTCAGCCCGGTGAGCGGGTTTGACAGTTCCGCACTCACCATTGGGCTAAGGGTTATCAGGTGGGGTTAAGGAAATGGCAATACCTACCCCCGCCCAAACTCCAGTCGCTGCACATTCACCATCCCAGGCTTCTCACCTGCGCTGACATCAATTTGTGTCACCCGCAGCGCATATTTTTCATCCAGTGCGTTTAACCAGTTCAGCAGATCATTAAATACCACAGGATCTATCCAGACCTGGATATTCTCCCCGCGCTCGGCTATTCGCTTAATGACCACTGAATGCGCCGAAGCACTGTCGCTGATGACCCGCGATACCTGTGCTGGCGTTGTCGTGCCGGATTTTCGCGCCGCAATAATATCCGGCGCGGCGCTCTTCAGTCGCGCGTTCATCGCCACCAGCTGCTGCAACATCGTCTCCTGTTGCTCAATCCGTTCGCTCAACGGCTGCCAGATGAGAACGTAATATCCGGCGCTAAACAGGAACACTACCGCTGCCAGTAACATGCCTTTTTCACGCGGAGAACGTCCCGCCAGGTGTTGTGTCAGCCAGTGTTCGCCACGGCTTAACTGGCGTTCACGCCATTGCTGAAAATAGTGAATAAATTTATCGCGTAACATGTTATTTCCTCCGCAACGTTACGCCGCCGGAAACCGCATCACCCTCTTTCTGTAACGCGTCCTGTTGCACAACATAATCTGCCGCCAGTGCGCTACGCAGTTTGTCGAAGCTGGCAAAGTTCGCAGCCCGCAGTTGGAGGTGAAGCGTCTGGCGTTTTTGATCAAAGGTGAAACCACGCATCTCAATGTCGGAAAGTGATGCGGATTTCAGGGTACTGGCGATCGCAGACAACTCGGCAAGCAGATCGGTATCATCAGCCTGTGGGCGATATTTTTTCAGCGCCATCGTCACCTGCGAGCGTAAATTCACAATCCGCTTCTGCTCCGGGAATAGCGTTAAGAACTGTTTCTCCGCCTGGGTGCGGCTTTGCGCCACCTGTTCGCTGACGCTCCATAACGTCACGCCCCGTTCCACTACCAGCGCAACCAGAATCAGCAATATCGGCAGAATCATCACCCGCCAGCGCGCCCACTGTTTTCGGTAGCTGACACGAGGCTGCCACGGCCCTGTTAGCAGGTTCCCTTCCGGTTCGCCATAAGTGATAATGGCTGGCAGAGCCGTAACGGTCAGGCGTTCGGCGTCCGCACCAGCCCATGCAGACAGTTCTTCCGGTGCAATGCCGACCACGGTTAGTGAAAGCGGTATATCCTGCTCATTGAGCTGTGCGCGGAACATGACCGGAGCCAGCGCCCGCCCGGCGCTCCATCCCCGGCATTCATCGATGCGGCAGATAACCCGTTGCGCATCGCCAGCCATAAACCCACAAGGAATGGACATCCAGTCCGGCGCGACGGTAGCGCGGGTGATGCCGTTTGCCTGCAACCACTGCGCAATGTTGCGCATATGCTGCTGGTGAATCACAGCTACGGTTGCCAGTTGCTGGTCGATTTTCAACGGGGCGAAATGCAGTTCATCGATATCCTGGTTCAGCTCTTCTTCCAGCAAGGCGGGCAGAATCGTCGGTATCTGCTTGCGAGGCACATCAGGCAGTTCAACCTGCCAGACGCTGATCCATTCGCCGGGAATATAGAGTCGAATTGTGTCTGTTTGCAGCCATTGCTGGAGATATTCGTCGGCGACGTCAGGCCAGATGCCGTGCTCCACGTCGGGTGTACGGCGCTGCCAACGGATGGGATCAGCGGCGCAAAGCGGGAAAAAAATCTCAAGCATGGAACTCACTCACTTTCTCCTGTCTGATGCCAGAGAACAGAAAAGTGTTGTGGGCCCATGCGGACAATTAACGAATTCATCGTCAGTTCAATCTCATTCACGGTGATATCTGAACGCAGCCAGAAGTAATTGCTGTCCACGCTCAGGACGGTTTTTAGCTGTTTTTTAGTACGCTCATCGACGTCTGCAAGTAGCGGCTGAGCAAGAAACTGATCGACATCTTCCCAGCCCTTCGCCGGACGTTGTTGTAATAATGCCCGCGCCTGAACAGGGCTTAACCACGGGTCAAACAGCGCCTCAAGAATCACACTTTGCGTGACATCTAATGTATTGATGTTGATTTGCTGGCGGGCCATCGGCAGCGCACAGACCAGCGGTTTCAGTTTTTGATAAAGCCCGGCGTCCATTCCCTGCACCACGCGCATCTCGCTGATATCAGCCAGCGGTTGATTAGCGGCGTAGAACGGCACCGAGCGGGCGAGATACTCGCTGTCTTCACGCCCCAGACGCGTCTGCACGCTGCGGTCTTCGTCAATAAACTCCCACAGGCTTTCGGCTATCAGTTCGGCCCGATAAGCAGGTACATCAAGGCGCGAGATCAGGGCAATCAGTTGTTGTACCGCGAGCGGACGCGACGCCGTCGTCGGCTGAGCGAGGGCATTCAGGTTAAAGCAGGCCTGTGCGTCACGCAGAGTGACGGCAATTTGCCCCTGCGGCAGTGGGAAAAAACGCGGGCCAGAAGCCCACGGTTGTGCCAAATGCACACGCTTTTCATTTTTCAGGCTCAGACTGAGTGCGCTCAACGCCAGGCTTTCTGCACTGGCGCTGTACCACAGCGCCTGCTGGTACTCCTGCTGGCTGCGCGTTCGCCCAAGTTGTTGCTGCATCCGCCCGGAAAGCGTGATGGTCACCAGCATCATAACCGCCAGCAATACCAGCACCACGACCAGTGCCATTCCGCGTTTTGGTGGTGAGGTGATCATGATAATTGCGGCCCGCGTAACAACCAGATGCGTTCAATTTCGCCCCATTGCGGCGAATGCAGGGTTATGCGTACTGCCACAGGAATCGCCTGCACTGATGACCAACTCGCCTGCCAGCGCGTGCCGTCGTAGAACTGCAAACGGAGCGAATCCGCCGGGATTAATTTTTGCGTTGTTGGCTTCACGCTGCCTGCCGCATCGGTCAGTGGCCAGGCTAACCGTTCGAGATAACCACCATGAATGCGGTAACCGACGGTGAACAGATTACTGCGCGGCAGACGCATCAACGGATTAACCACGCCGCCACGTACAAAACGCATCCCTTCACTCTCAGACGCCAGCACGCCAGCGCCCGCCAGTAACGCTGGTTCACGCTGGCCCTGATCGCCTCTTACCGGACGCGGCATCATTTGTGTCAGATCGTGGTTCAAAAAACTCATCGTTTGCTGCATGAGGTTTAGTTTTTGATCGTGTCCGGCGACGGCGCTATTCACGCGTGTAACGCCGTTTGTCACCTGCTGCGCCATCAGTGCCAGTGAGGCAAAAATGGCTATCGCCACCAGCATTTCCAGTAACGTGAAACCAGCGCTAGCTCTTCTCACTGTTGGCCTCCCACGGCGCTAAACCAAGCGCGTCGTGACTGAATCACCGACGAAAAGTCTTCGTGACGGCTGACTTCAATATCCACCGCCTGAAGTAGCGCGTTACCGGTATTCAGCGGTGTGGTTCGCCAGTACCAGCGGCTTCCTGCCATATCACTCTCGCCCTGGTGCCTGACCGCTCGTTGTTCACGGGTCATCAGGTAAAGCAGCGCAGTCTGGTTTTCAGCTACCCAGCCCGCTACCGTTTTCTCCTCAAGGATTTGCTGATTACTCAGCGCGCCGCTGGCGATCTGTAACACCGCCATGGCGGCCAACGCAAAAATCGCCAGCGCGAGCATTACTTCCAGCAAGGTAAATCCACGCTTCATGGCATCCCCTCATCACATTGATTGAGGGATAACACGCCATCGTGCGCCAGCTTTACCGCCCAACACGCGTTTTGTGCCGACGCGTAAAAACGCAGTGTAAACGGCGTGGCGGGTTCAAAAGGCGAAAAACGGATCTGCGGTGTCTTCTTTTTCGCCTCTTTTTGCAGCTCCAGTTCAATATCGTGCAGCGTCAGGCGACGACGCTGCAGCTCCAGCGCATATTCCTTCTGCCAGATATCACTTCCGGGTTGTAACAGCATCTGCACCTGTTTCGGCACCGTAACCTGTGCCGATAACCGGGTCGCAGAAACGGGCAACCATTGCCCGTGACGACGCTGCATAAACTGGTAACCTGGCGGGTCGATTAGCACACCGAGTGTTTGCCCTTCGATCACTGCCCTGTCCTTAAACTGCGCAAAGCGAGTCAGAAAATCCTGCGCCGCTTTTTTCGCAGGCGGCTCTGAAGCGGTCGCAAACGTCTGTACCACGCCCGCACTGGCAAGGCCGATAAGGAAAATCACCAGCATGATTTCCAGAAGTGTGAATCCGCGTTCAGGCACTGATTACTGAAACTCCTGCAAATTCCAGTTACCGATATCTGCGCCAGCGCCCTCCCCGTTTTCCTGACCATCTGCTCCCAGGGTATAAACATCAAACAGCCCTTTTTCACCCGGGCTGAGATACTGATAATCATTGCCCCACGGATCCTTTGGCAGTCGTTTAATGTATCCACCGGTACGGTAGTTGCGGGAGTCCGCCATATTGGCCGGTTGCTGGATCAGCGCTTCCAGCCCCTGTTCGGTGGTCGGATAACGCCCGTTATCCAGTCGGTACATATCCAGCGCGTTCTCCAGCGCCACGATATCGCTGATGGCTTTTTGCCGATCCGCTTTCTCTTTGTTGCCCAACAGGTTAGGCACCACCAGACTTGCCAGGACGCCAAGAATAACAATCACCACCATCACTTCCAGCAGGGTAAAACCTGCCCGTGGTTTTTGTGTGCGGGATAACGAATTCATGTGATAACTCCGTAAATTACATTCCAACCATATTGTTCAGTTGCAGCATCGGTTCGAGGATGGCGATGACGATAAACAGCACCACGCCCGCCATCATCACCACCAGCGCCGGCTCAAACAGCCCTAACGCCAGCCCCACCTGGGTATCAAATTCCCGTTCCTGGTTGACCGCGGCCTGTTCAAGCATGGTTTCCAGCTCGCCGCTCTGTTCGCCGGAGGCGATCATGTACAACATCATCGGCGGGAACAGGCGCAGATCCGCCAGCGCGGCGCGCAGGCTGCTTCCTTCGCGGACGCGATCTGCCGCCAGCAGCAGTTGTTGCTCGACATAACGATTTGCCGACACGGCGGCGGCGGTCTGAATGCCTTCCAGCAGCGGAACACTACTGGCGGTGAGGATGCTTAATGTGCGGGAAAAACGCGCCGTATTCAGTCCGCGCGCAACACGCCCCGTCACGGGCAAACGCAGCAAGGTTTTATCCCAGCGCAGGCGCATCGCAGGATTTTTGAGTAGCCGTTGCCCCAGCACCAGAAGCCCCAGCAAACCCGCCAGCCAGTACACGCCGCTGGTCTGTAACGTGTCGCTCATGGCGATGAGCATTCGGGTGGAGGCAGGCAGCGCGTGTCCGAGATGATCAAACTGTTCGATAATTTTCGGCACTACTGCCGTCAGCAAAATAGTGACCACGCCCGTTGCCACCACCAGCAGTACCAGCGGGTAGAGCATGGCCTGCAGCAGGCGTGATTTCAGACGCTGCCGCTGTTCGGTGTAATCTGCCAGGCGATTGAGCACCACGTCGAGATGTCCGGATTTTTCTCCGGCAGCGACCATCGAACAAAACAGGGAGTCAAAGACGCGGGGATGTTCGCGCAGGCTGTCCGACAGGGTATAACCTTCCTGAATCCGGCTGCGCAGCGCCATTCCGAGGCTTTTTACATGCAGTTTTTCACTTTGCTCACTGACCGCCTGTAAGCAGGTTTCCAGCGGCATTGCTGCCTGCACCAGCGTTGCCAGTTGGCGTGTGAACAGCGCCAAATCTGCCGCCGCCACGCGACGATGTGCGTGCCGCCGACGCTGCAACATCCCCCCTGACGAAGTATTCATCCGGGCTTCAATATGCACGGGGATAAGCTCTTTACCGCGCAACAACTGGCGGGCATGACGCGCGGAATCCGCCTCAATCATACCTTTGGTTTTGCGACCATTACGCTCCAGCGCCTGATAGTAAAACAGTGCCATTACGCCTCCATGGTTACCCGCAGAACTTCATCGAGAGAGGTTTCTCCGGCGAGCACTTTCTCAATGCCGTTGCTGCGGATACCCGCAGAGTGTTGCCGGACATAACGTTCCAGCTCCAGTTCCCCGGCCTGACGGTGGATCAAATCACGTAATGTGGCGTCCACCACGATCAGCTCATGGATGGCAGTACGTCCGCGAAAACCTTTGTGATTACAGGCGGGACAGCCCTGCGGATGGTACAGCGTGACGGTTCGCGCATCGGTAATCCCCAGCAGGCGTTTTTCTTCGTCGGTGGCAGGCGCGGACTGGCGGCAATCGGGACACAGCGTGCGAACCAGTCGCTGCGCCATCACGCCCGTCAGACTGGAAGAGAGCAGGAAAGGCTCAACGCCCATATCCTGCAAACGCGTGATCGCCCCCACCGCCGTGTTGGTATGCAGCGTGGAAAGTACCAGGTGTCCGGTCAGTGAAGCCTGAACAGCGATTTCTGCGGTTTCGGTATCGCGGATTTCACCGACCATCACCACATCCGGGTCCTGACGCAAAATCGCGCGCAGGCCACGGGCGAAGGTCATGCCGACGCGGGTGTTAACCTGCGTCTGACCGATCCCTTCAATCATGTATTCGATAGGGTCTTCAACCGTGAGAATGTTACGCGAGTGGTTGTTCAGCTCCTGCAATCCAGCGTACAGCGTGGTGCTTTTGCCGGAACCGGTCGGCCCCGTCACCAGAAAAATGCCGTGCGGTTTGTGTAACAGCTGGCGCAACTGCGCGGTCAGTTCGTGACTCAACCCCAGACGTTCCAGCGTCAGGCGGGCCTGGTTTTTGTCCAGCAGTCGCAGCACCACGCGCTCGCCCCAGGCGGAGGGCATGGTGGAGACACGCACGTCAATCGCCCGACCGCCCAGCAGCAGCGCAATACGCCCATCCTGCGGTACGCGCTTTTCGGCAATATCCAGCCGCGCCATCACCTTGATACGCGATACCAGCAGCGAGGCCAGTTTGCGCCCCGGGCGCAGCATTTCATGTAATGTGCCGTCAACGCGAAAACGGATCACCAGACTCTTTTCAAATGTCTCGATGTGGATATCCGAAGCACCTTCTTTAATCGCCTCTGCCAGCATAGCGTTGATCAGTTTGATGAT
This sequence comes from Escherichia sp. WS547, assembly GCF_046486065.1. NCBI lineage: Bacteria > Pseudomonadati > Pseudomonadota > Gammaproteobacteria > Enterobacterales > Enterobacteriaceae > Escherichia > Escherichia sp. WS547. Next base: position 76,346 of record NZ_JBJQMA010000020.1, read on the forward strand.
TGGCGCGTCGTCGTCGCTTTCCAGCAGATCTTCCGTTTCCGGCAGTTCTTCAGCGAGGGTAAAAAAGTCCTCGGCGGAGCCGAGATCTTCCATCAACTGGCGGGCCTCGGAAGAGTCCCGCTGCCAGACCGCATTCAGCCGCTGTTCAAATTCGGCCTCGTCGATTTGCCTCAGCGTAAAAGACGCGTTCAGCCCCCGCTGCAGCTCCTGCAAAACAGAGAGCGACAACGGATGAACATGGAGGATCTCCAGCGACGCTTCGCACCATGCCACCAGGCTAAACCGACGGCTGAAACTGTAGGGCAGACGCACGGTGTTAGCGGTGGTTTCCTGTGCTACAGGCACCATTAACGCGTTCTCCCGGCATTAAGGAACGCGCGAACTTCTGGCGGTAGAGCCTGATTTTGCGCTGGCAGTACCGGCTGCGCGGTGTGCGGCATCAGGCTTAAGCCTTGCTCATCGCGATAGATCTGTTCGGCGCGCATATAGTTATATTTGCGCTGCGACACGCCGTCTGCCGCCATACCGTCACGCAGAATGGTCGGGCGGATAAATACCATCAGGTTACGTTTTTCTTTTTTATCCGCCGTCGATTTAAACAGGTTACCAATCAACGGGATATCGCCCAGCAATGGCACTTTCGCCACGCTTTCTCCCGCCTGATCGTCCATCAGACCGCCAAGCACGATCAGCTCACCATCGTTTGCCAGCACGGTGGTTTTCAGTTTGCGCTCGCCAAACACGACGTCGAGACTGGTCTGTCCTTCCACCTTCGAGACTTCCTGCTCAATCACCATCTGTACCGCGTTTCCTTCGTTAATCTGCGGCGTGACTTTCAGCATGATGCCGACTTTTTTCCTTTCTACTGTATTGAAAGGATTGCTGTTATTGGAGCCAACGGTAGAGCCGGTTAATACCGGAACGTCCTGACCCACCATGAAGAAGGCTTCCTGGTTGTCCAGCGTGGTGATACTCGGCGTGGAGAGCACGTTCGAGCTGGAGTCGTTTTTGACCGCCTGTACCAGCGCCATCCAGTCGCCTTTCACCACGCCAACCGCCGTACCGCTAAAGCCAGAAAGAAGCTGAGCGAGCGTGGAGAGATCGCCGTTAGTATCCGGGTTAATGGTGGTAGCGCCGTTTTCACTGATCACCGTGGAGCCTTTCTGCGGTTTCGCCTGAGAAATGGCTGCACCCAGCGTGCCAATAGGGATCTGCGTACCGTTAGCAAACTGCATTAATCCGGCATCTTTCGACGCCCACTGCACGCCGAAATTGATATTGCTACCTTCGGCAACTTCCACGATCAACGCCTCGACGTGCACCTGAGCACGGCGAATATCCAGTTGTTCAATCACGCTTTGCAGCGACTGCATAATGTCCTGCGGCGCAGTAACAATCAGGGCATTACTGTGTTTGCTGGCGGCGATGGAGACAACCTCACGCCCGCTACCAACCGTGCCTTCCGCCTCTTCTTTAGCCGCCGTGAGCGTACCGCTGACCTGCTTCAGCACATCGACCAGGTCTTCCGCTTTACTGTATTTGAGATAGAACACCTGGCTGTTGCCGCTGCGCTCCATTTCTGAATCCAGCCGACGGATCAGACGGCGCATTTTGTCTCGCGTGGCGGGGTCACCACTGACAATCACGCTGTTGGTGCGTTCATCGGCGACAATTTGAGATTTCAGCGTTGCTGGCTGGTTCTCGCCGCTGTTTTTGGTCAGGCTTTCCAGCACGCGGGCAATTTCCGAGGCTGAGGCGTTATCCAGCGGGATCACCTCTTCGGTGCGATTACCCGCATGATCCACGCGCTGGATCACTTCCGTCAGGCGCTCCACAACTGAGGCGCGTCCGGTAAGCATAATCACGTTGGAGGGATCGTAATTAACAACGTTGCCTGAGCCTGCGCTGTCGATCATCTGGCGCAGAATCGGTGCCAGCTCGCGTACCGACACATTACGTACCGGCACGACTTTGGTGACCATTTCATCGCCCGCGTAGTTGTCGCTGCCTTCACCAACCAGCGGCAGCGGCTCGACTTTCGCAGCGCTGGATTTCACCACCTTCAGCACGTCGTTTTCCATCGGTACGACGGCATACCCCTGTGCTTCCAGCAGGTTAAGGAATAGCTGGTAATACTGGCGTTCATTGAGCGGGGTCATGGTGCGAATACTCACTTTCCCCTGAACGCCCGGCCCCATAATGATGGTTTTATTAAGGTTAGCGCCGACGGTTTCGATGAACGATTTCAGGTCGGTATCTTTAAAATTAGCGGTGAAAGTGGCTTCTTCCGCCCAGACCGGTGAACTGCATAATGCCGCTGCCAGCACCAGCGGCAGTAAACGCTTTTTTGTTTTGAGGCCAGTTGTCTTCTTACGCCAGACCGACAACGTCATATCACGCCAAAACACGATGAATGATTCTCCTGGATTAAATGCGGTTAGCGCAGCGCGATGGAAATGTCGTAGCGCGCACCCTTGCGTAAAACCGTAAGTTGAATGGAATCCATTGAAGGTAACTGCCGCATCAGAGCAATCATTGCTCGTGGATCAGTGAAATCCTGCTGATTTAGCGCAATGGCGATATCGCCTTCCTTAAAACCGCTGACATCGAACAGAGAACGATCTGCCCCCGGTTTCACTGCATAACCGACAATCCCCTCCTTACGCACAGGCGTAAGCTGGATATAGTTAAAAATTTTCTGCGGATCTTTCGCCAGTGCCTGACGCACGGCAGCCGGGATCTCCACTGGCGCACTGACAGCAGGTTCAGCAACAGCTTGCTTTGCTTCGTCACTGACAGCTTTTTTGTTGGTCACGGCAACGGTGGAACGCTCCTCTTCAGCCAGGCTCAGGCGCTCTATTTTTCCCTGATAGCGCAGCATCACATGGTCGCGGTTGATTTCCTCAATCACTGCGTTGTGCGAGCCAAGCGTTTCACCCTGCAAATAGACCTGCTGTTTACCACCTTCTTCAATAACCGCGCCGGGTCTGGCACCAAAGGCGATCCCACGCAACACCACATTAAGACGCGTTTCGGCCACAGGTGCAGGTTCGGGTTGTTTTACCGGCGTGGCGACGGGCTGATATTTGCCAAACCAGTTTTGCTGGCTGATTAATTGCACGTCATTTTTATCGAACGCTTTTGCATCCGCACGGAGCGGTTTATTCGCCGATGGGGAAACAGCCATATATTCCGCAGAAAAAGAGAAATAGCGCCAGAGTGAATGCGCCACTTTTGCAGAAATAATAAGCAGCATCAGCCAGAACATCCCGCGTGCAATTTTGCGCAGATGCTCTTTGTCTGTATTAAGAGATTGTCTCTGGTTAAGAGTGTGACGAATTTTTGTCAGCCATTGAATGAGATAAATTCGTGCGTCACGAAAAACAACCCGCGCCAATTTATATCTACCCGACGTTATGCTTTGACTATTCCACAGGTGGTACGATCCAGTTTCCGCTGATACTGGTTACCTGTACGTGTATCATTAATCGTTATGCTGTAATTAATTCCCTCAGTGAGCATTAATTTCACCGTTGGGTCATTGCACATTTGTCGTTGATAGCTGGTTAAAAAGGCGTCAGGCGTCTGCGTGGTCTGAGTCCCCGCTTCGCTGATAATGGTCATTTTTACCGTCGTGCCGCTACTTTGTGCCAGCACTAAGGTATATCCCGCAGATTTAATCGGCAGGTTTTGGCTGATATTTTGCGCCTGTTTTTTCGCCAGTAAACTGGCATTTTCATTATGGCTGGCACAGCCACTTAATAATCCTGTAACGCTCAACAATAGCGATATTAATACCCTCCCTGGCATTTGTTTTATCGACATGGTAAATAATCTCTAAGGTTATTAATAAGAGTTAAAATGTCACTTTGATAATGACGTTGTTATCATTAAAACAATGCCTGTAGATAAATTGTTGCTATACCGCCCAGACTTAAACACGGTCCAAAAGGCAGTGTGGTTGATCCTCTTTTTGTAATAACGGCATATATCAGGCCGCAGCATGATGCGATTAAAGCAACATTGGGTAGCGACAACGGCCCCACCCAACTACCTAACGCAGCGAACAATAATACATCGCCCATGCCTAATGCTTCTTTACGCAGAACTATTCCGGCTATCCAGCGCAGGGAGTAAAAAGCGATAAACCCCACCAGGACGCCGGTAACTGCATCTTGTAGCGTGAGCGGGCTCTGCTGCGCCCATGCCGCACTCAGTCCCGTCCACAATACGCCCTGAGTAAAAACATCGGGCAGCCATTGGTGATCGAGGTCAATGACGCTCGCGGCAATCAGCCAGGCGGATAATATCATCACCGCCAGCGCCCATCCACTTTCCGGCCAGACCAGACTCGCCAGCAAAAAAGCGAGTGCCGTCAATAACTCCACCAGCGGATAACGCTTGCTGATTTTCGCCTGACAGTCGCGGCAGCGCCCTTTGAGCATCAGCCAGGAGAACAGCGGAATATTGTCACGTATCCGGATGGTCTGCTGACAATGTGGGCAGTGCGAACGCGGTAGCGCAAGGCTTATTTTTGACTGCGCACTCGACATTTCACCGTGAAACTCCGCCATTTGTTGGCGCAGCATGATTGGGTAACGCCAAATCACCACATTCAAAAAACTGCCGATGATCAATCCTCCGACGGTTGCCAGGACGGGCATCGCCGTGGGGTATTGCTGAAAAACATCAAAAAGCATGGTTAAAGGTTGTTTGTTGTAACTTGCTGGATGCGGCGTAAAACGCCTTATCCGTCCTACGGGTGTCTGCCAGCGCAAATAATCGCGGCTTTCCCCGTCTGTAGGCCCGATAAGCAGGCGCATCGGGCAAATGTGTTAACCCGGTGCGCCTTATTTCATGCCGGATGCGGCGCGAGCGCCTTATCCGGCCTACGGGCTTACTCGGCAGACATCTTATGCTCGGTAACCTGATTAATGGTTTCCGGTCCCTGTTCCGGTTTCGGCAGATCGAGTGACGCGAGCGTGTTGTAAGCCGACTGGCTCACACCGCCCTCGAAGCTCATCTCTGTCGCTCCCGGCAACTGGTAAGCATTCGCGCCCGGATTCCATTTCTTAAAGAATGCGGAAAGGTCCGTCTGAGCGACCCAGGATGCACACAGCATCAGCGTGTCGGCAGCGTTACCGTTGGATTCGGCACAGTAGTTTCTGTTGCCAAATTTGTCATTGCCAACATCATCGCCGCGTGCTTTACGGTGCATCAACTGGAACAGGTTCCAGCCTTTCATCCCTTCACGCTCGCTGTAGAACGCTGGCAGAGAGCCTTCTGGATACCACTGTTTGATATCAAAGTTTTTCTCTGCCCATTCCTTCAGCTGCGCGTACATCAGCAGACGGTCACCCGCACCGCCACGCGCCCATGCCTGACCGTTGCTCTCCTCCAGATATTCCGGCGCAACGGTAATATCGTCAGCGACACGGTTCATCTTGCCGAGATAACGATCCTGCATGTACAGCGCCAGCACGTTGTTCGCCACTTCAGTTGCGCCCGGTACAGTCAGCGGCGTTTCTGCAGCGTTGTGCCCTACTTCGTGCCAGATCAGCCAGTCGTTCAGCGGCGTCGTCGGCAGCGTGGTGCTGTTCGGCGAGAAGCTGCTGTTCATCACCGGATAACCAGAGTGCGCATCACCGATGGAGATCTGCACATCGTTGGTGAAACGATGTTTGTGCCCCGTCAATGCTTCATAGGTAAACATCCGGTGCTTACCGCTTTCGCCATCACGACCGTAGAAGTCATTCATCGAGCTGGCAAAGGTATCCAGATCCTCAGCGAATTGTTTCAGACCGCCCTTGTAATTGCTGGCCTCAAGGTTCTTCTTCGGCGTGGTATAGACGAACGACGCAGACTCCAGCTCACCCAACGGCGCAGGGGATTTCAGGTCGTTTTTCCATTTACCGTCTTTATAAAACGGCGCTTTTACCACGCCAGTAAAGGTGAAGTTGGCTGATTTCTCCTCTTTACTGTCGCTCTTGATATAAATCAGACCACCGTAAGGAACCTTGAACTTCACCGTGCCGCTAGCATCCAGAGAGTATGTTTTAGTCACTCTTGGCGGACGGTTCAGCGCAACCTCATGCTTCTCACGCCCGGTCAGGTCGTCAGCCAGCGCCACGGTAACAGTCACAGGGACTTTCGCATTGGACTTAATGCTGACTTCCTGCTGAGCCGGAGCCCACAGGCCAGTAGACTGCATGTTACCCGCAAACCATTTGGTCGGATTCGAGTACAGGTTGATGGTTTCAGTAACCTCCTCACCTTCAGCCGATACCGCCCCCGGATACTTCTCGACATCAACCTTGATGTTCAGATCCCACCAGGAACGCCCCAGCATCAGGCGCGTCAGCGGTTTTTCCATATAGTTAAGCGGATAGTTCGGGTTCATCATGCCCGCTTTGCTGCCTTCACCGTAGATCATCTTGTTATCGATCAGCGATTGTTTCAGCTCTGCGGAGCACTGCGTGCCACCATCATAAGCATTGTTGGCGTAACAGTTCAGGAACTCGGTGAACGTTTTAAAGCCCAGCTCGTCATCCTTGTCGTTTTCATAGCGATATTCAATTTTATTCCACAGCCAGACCGACATGTTCTGGTACAGACGTTCCAGATCGACGCTGCTCAGACGCTCACCTTTGCGACCATTGGTACGGAAGTAAAGCTCATGCTGATACAGACGCTGAATGTTGGTGCCTAAATCCGCAGCCTGCACCATCGCTTTCGCAGTGTCGGCGTTAAGGCTTAGTTGCGTATACTGTGGAACATACATGCCACCAGTAACCGGAACCCCCGTGCCAGGACGATATTCCAGACAGTTGACCTCATAGTGGTAGTCAGAATCCTTACACTCTTCCAGCCCTGGGAACGCGTCCAGAATTCTCTTCTTCGCCGCAGCCAGTGACTCAGGCGTTTTGTGGTCGGCTTCATCGATAAAGGCGAATTGAGTTACCTGTTTACCCTCAACTTCTTCCTGCCAGCTGGCAACTTCCAGCTTCGGTTTGTCATCAGGTTTGTTTTCTTGCTGATATTTCCAGATAACTTCTTTCGTGGTGTCATCAATGGTATACGGTGGTTTACCATCGACAGCCGGATAACGCTCATAGACCCAAATTGGCGTTGAACGTCGTTGACGAACGCGGTCCGGGTAGCCTTGCGGATCGTTATTTACTACCGACTTGTTAAGCGCCATCGACAAACCTGCGGCATCAAGCAGACGTACAAAGCCAGATGCGCTCTCTTCCTTAAGATTGCTCATCACGTTTTCCATGATCAGCACCGATCCACCTTTGTTCATATAGGCGATCAAATCGGTCACATCCTGCTGGGTCAGCTTCGGTTTGCTGGTATCTGCACGCAGCGGGATTGCATAAGGATCGTTACCAACCTGAGTCACATACTCAAAGCCGTTGAGGATCAGCAGCGGCATTTCCTGCGGGTCGAGATCGCCATAGCTACTTAAATGCTCAACAGAGATACCCGCAAAATCCGGATGAAAGCCGAACGCAGCACTATTTCCTGTAACCTGCCCGTGTTTTTTGAAATACACCGTGTCCAGGTTAGTACCCACGGTCATATTGGATTTTGCATCCGGCAACCAGCGATCATTTGACAGATAGCGCAGCACGTTCTCCATGAAGTTCTTCATGTCATCCGGGTCGCTGTTGAGCGTACACTGCCCATCTTTATTAACGCCCCCGTTCCAGCTGTAACCGTTCGGGCAACGCAGGATGCTGTTGTAGTGTGGGTTACCGATAACCATCAGCTTGCCATCGCCCACTTGCCCCAGCGAAATAAACGGCAGGTTGAAGGTGGCTGTTTCGCGTGTCACGTTCTCTGGTCGCACAATGGAAGGCGCTTCAGTAATGTACGCCAGCTCATTTTTATCCCAGGCCCGTTTCTCGCCGAAGGCCAGCCAGTAGTTTTTATCATTACGCGCCATCAGAATCGGGAAGGCCGCGTTGGAGATATTCACCACCGCCTGACCGCGCGCATTACCCGTGCTGCCATAGAAGTTGGTGGAGTCATGGAATACATGGAACTTGCTGACAGATTTGTAGTTCGTATCCACGCCCCACAGCTTGTTGATAACGCCCTGAATCTGGCCGTCATTAACATTGCGCGTCGTCAGCGAGAACCAGCGAGCCTCGTTACAACCATCGGTTTTCGCACAAATCGCGGTATCGATCTCTTTGGCCTGACCCGTATTAAACTGCTCAATAAATTCGTTAGGCAGATTAACGACTTGCTCACCTTCCCCCAGCGTCGCACCGTTGGATAACGAGAGATTGATAATCTCGTTGATCACGTTGGGATATTCGGCAAAGACCTTGCGTACATCGTCCGGAACAACACGGGTATTATTTTGCCCGGTCGTCGAATAGCGATGAATAAGCTGATCAATATTCGCCCCGCGAACTTCATCACCCAGTTCAGTCAGCGCAATGGTCGACTTATTGCCGCGCACTGAACCCAGTTCAAAGGTATCGATACCAAAGGAGATGGTTTCGCCCCAGCTAAAGGAAAATTCACCATTTTCCCCTGTCACGCCACGGCCTGAATTGGTGTAGTAGTTGACGCCAGCAACACCATATCCCTGGCTATCGACCAGTCGACCTTCAGAGAGAATGATTTCAGTGGGTTGATACTGATAAAACTGTTCCGCGTTAGCCGACACGAAGGAAGCGTTCAGATCCGGTTTTGTTCCCGGCGTGGTGACGGGCACGACCGGTGAAGTATGAGTGGATGGCGCTTTATCGGTCGCAGCATTGTTTTCCACCTCTTCATTGACCAGCTTTTTGAACTCTTCCGGTGCCAGATCGATTTGCTTATACAGCGAGTCGAAGCGTTCACTCTCGATCACCGAGGAGAACGTCAGACAAACCTGTTCTGTATTCGCCGGACAGCTGTTACTGGACGTTACCAGCGAAACCGCATTGCTTTTCTTGTCATCGGAGCCCGCCAGTTCTTGCGCGTCCTCAAGGCTAAACGACACTTTTTCAACCGCACGCAAGCTACGCGCAGCTTCTGACTGAGTGTTGAAGGTGGCAATTGTCGTGTTACCCGCCACGCAAGTAACGTCCTCGCCAGGTTTAAATGTAAAGCCATCGCTGGATTCACCATTACAGGTAGCACCAGTTACCCGCTGGCTTCCGCCCAGGGTCAGATAACCCGTTTTCGTAGGAACAGGTTCTGGCTCCGGTTCTGGTGTTGGTTCAGGATCAGGTATCGGTTCTGGCGTAGGCTCTGGGTCCGGCGTTGGCTCAGGCGTCGGCTCCGGGTTTGGTGTTGGATCAGGTTTCACTTCCGGCAAAGACCCTGTTCCAGAATCTACAGGCGGCGTATCGGAGGAAGATCCGGAACCACCGCCATCACAACCGGCTAACAGGGTTGCGCTCAAAATAGCCGCTAAAAGCGATTTCTTATATTTAAATTTCTTATTCATTAATAACGCAAGTGACAAAACAATGTTAAAAAATTCGTAACTGGGAGAAATAGTTTTATGCTTTATCTTCTCTAATAACTTCCTCCATTCTTAAGAAAACGACATCATTGATAGAAAACAGGTGAAATTTATAAGAATAACCCCTATACGATGTCTATCTGGCTATTTTTACGAAATTTCAACAAACAAAAAATTAACAACATTTCACAACGTAACTATATAAATTTGTTGGTAGTTTTAACGATTAAGATTGCAAAAGCAACAGATAGAACGGTGTTTGCTCATCAAGCGAACATAATTAATACAGACTTGTTTTGCGTGATAAAAAAATAGATGTTCTCACGCTCTTAATTATTTAGCAGGTTATCTGAACGCAAAACATTATTGCTGCATAGATAATAAAGCGAGAAATGATTTTCAATTAATAAGACAGAATAATGTAAATGAAGCCGGATGATATTAACGATCATCCGGCTTTATTGATTTACGAGACTAACATCCCGGTAAACACATACGCCTGCAGCAGGGTGATAATGCCGATAACGCTGGCAAAAATCAGACTGTGCTTCACGGTGTAGCGGAACAGTTCAGATTCTCGGCCCACCATGCCCGTCGCGGCGCAGGCCACGGCGATAGATTGCGGGGAGATCATCTTGCCAGTTACGCCGCCGCTGGTGTTTGCTGCCACCAGCAGGGTGTCAGAGACGTTGATTTGCTGCGCCGTGGTCGATTGCAGTGAACCAAACAGGGCGTTAGAGGAGGTGTCCGAGCCGGTAAGGAATACGCCCAGCCAGCCGAGAAACGGTGAGAAGAACGGGAACATCACGCCTGTACCTGCCAGTACCAGCGCCAGCGTGGTGGACATGCCAGAATAGTTGGTGACGAAGGCGAACGCCAGCACCATGCCAATCGACAGTATCGGCCACTTCAAGCTAATTAGCGTTTCGGCAAAGACGCCAATACCTTTCTTGATCCCCACACCGAGGATGAAGATAGAGATAATCGCCGCAATAAAAATAGCGGTGCCGCCAGCCGAGAGGGGGTCGAATTTAAACACCGCATCCATTGGCGTTGGTTGGGCGACAATGGGTGCCGCTTTCAACACTTGTTGATGCAAATGAGGGATCTGGAAATTAATCACCAGTGAATAAAACGCGCCGCCCGGAGCAAATAACGCTTTAAACGGCTTCATGGTCCAGATGGTGACCAGCACCGTTAAGATTAAAAACGGTGACCACGCTCGAATGATTTGCCCCAGACTATATTCTGAAGGCACGGGACCGCCAGAAGATGGCTTATTTACCACCATCGCACCTGCGGATTGTCCCATGCTGATTGCCGTTTCGGTATTTTTCGGCCGCCAGACTTTAAGGAATAAAGCGAGTGAGACGATACTCACCAGCGCCGAAGTAATATCCGGCAGTTCCGGACCAATATAGTTAGAGGTAAAGAACTGAGTGACAGCGAAGCTTCCCCCAGCAACCAGCGCCGCTGGCCACGTCTCTTTCACCCCTTTCCAGCCGTCCATCATTGCTACCAGCCAGAACGGCACAAGAACCGACAGGAACGGTAACTGACGTCCCGCCATTGCGCCAATGTGGAACGGATCGATTCCCGTTACCTGACCGGCGACCAGAATCGGCACGCCCAACGCACCAAACGCCACCGGCGCAGTATTGGCAATCAGACACAGCCCCGCCGCGTATAACGGTTTGAAGCCCAGGCCCACCAGCAGCGCACCGGTAATCGCCACCGGCGCACCAAAGCCAGCCGCTCCTTCCAGCAACGCACCAAAGGAGAAACCAATCAGTAACACCTGCAAACGCTGATCGTCGGTGATGGAGATAACCGAGCTGCGGATAATATCGAACTGCCCGCTGGCAACGGTTAATTTATACAGGAACACCGCCGCGACAATAATCCACGCTATTGGCCATAATCCATAAATAAAGCCATAGCCCGCAGCAGCAAATGCCATATCAATCGGCATTTTAAAGGCGAATATTGCAATCAGGATAGATAATATAAGGGTTATTGCTCCAGCGACATGTCCTTTCAGACGTAATACCGCGAGTGCAACGAAGAAGAATATTATCGGGATCAGGGCGACCAGAGCGGATAGCCCCAGTCCTCCCATCGGCATATACATTTGGGTCCAGGTAACCATATTGTTCAGTCTCTTATTATCTTTATATGCTTGATATACTTAAGGTTGTAATAAGCAAAAGAGGACTGAACTGTAAAATATAGGCGTTATACTTTACAGCAACAGTACGCCGCTAACGCAATTGCTACCTCTGGCATAACAAGTATATCGGGTAAGGGTTTCTGTTCCGCACACGCAGACGCAGAGTATCGTTAAGATGTCCATATTGTTGTTTTAGGCCCGCTAGTAATGCGCTACGGGTATTTAATATTGTTAAACCCTGATAATCGCTCCGGTTATTTCCGGGATAAATGTACTACCGCAGTTACTATCATAGCCCCGACAATAAAACTTGCCGGGGCTTTTTTGACGCTATTAATGACTTTCTTTTTCGCGTAAACGCCAGGCGTGTAATAACGGTTCGGTATAACCGTTTGGCTGTTTCACGCCGAGGAAGATTAAATCGCTGGCAGCTTTAAAAGCACTCGAGTTAGCGAAATTCCCCGCCATCGGACGATAAGCCGGATCGCCAGCGTTTTGCTGATCAACCACTTTCGCCATATTCTCCAGCGACGCCTGCACCTGTTCTTTAGTCAAAATACCGTGACGTAACCAGTTGGCGATATGCTGGCTGGAGATGCGCAGCGTTGCGCGGTCTTCCATCAGCGCCACATTGTGAATATCCGGCACTTTTGAACAACCAATCCCCTGCTCCACCCAGCGCACCACGTACCCCAGAATCCCCTGCACGTTGTTATCCAGCTCTTGTTGGATCTCTTGTGCCGACCAGTTAGCGTTTTCAGCAACCGGAATAGTCAGCAGATCGTCCAGCAGCGGTTCAAATTCAGCATTGAACTCGGTCTGGGCAATGTTGGCTTGTACGCTCTGTACGTTGGTTTGGTGGTAGTGCAGCGCATGGAGCGTAGCAGCGGTTGGTGACGGAACCCAGGCTGTGTTTGCCCCGGCACGCAGTTGGTCGCCCTTCTGGCTGTACATGTCTGCCATCAGGTCCGGCATTGCCCACATGCCTTTACCAATTTGCGCTTTACCGCGCAGCCCACAGAACAGACCGGAAAGCACGTTATTACGCTCGTAGGCTTTGATCCAAGGCGTCGATTTCATCTGATTTTTACGCAGCATCGGGCCAGCTTCCATCACCGAATGCATTTCATCGCCGGTACGGTCGAGGAAACCGGTATTGATGAACGCCACGCGGTTGCGCGCCTGAGCGATACAGCTACGCAAGTTCAGCGAGGTCCGACGTTCTTCATCCATAATGCCCATTTTCAGGGTATTCGGTGCCATACCGAGCATTGTCTCAATGCGGGTAAACAGTTTGTTGGCGAACGCCACTTCCTGCGGACCGTGCATTTTCGGTTTCACAATATAGACGCTGCCAGTGCGCGAGTTTTTCTGCACTTTTAAATCATAGAGGGCAATCGCGCCAGTCATGACGCCATCAAGAATGCCTTCCGGGATTTCATTGCCTTCGCTGTCCCAAATCACAGGAATGGTCATCAAATGACCCACGTTGCGGATAAACAGCAGCGAGCGTCCGTGCAGAGAAATTTCAGAGCCATCGGCGGCGGTGTAATGACGATCGTCATTCAGTTTACGCACGATTTGCCGACCGTTTTTCTCCATTTTCTCTTGCAGAGTCCCCTGCATCAGGCCCAGCAGGTTGCGGTACAGCAGGATTTTATCTTCCGCATCAACCGCCGCGACCGAATCTTCGCAGTCGAGAATGGTACTGATGGCCGCTTCGACGATAACATCGTTGATGTGCGCCGGATCGTCTTTGCCAATCCGCCCGTTGGCATCAATTTGCAGTTCAATATGCAGGCCGTTATTTTTCAGCAAAATGCAGGTCGGCGCAGCGGCATCGCCACGGTAACCGACAAACTGCGCCGGGGTACGTAACGTGGTTTCTTTACCATTTTTCAACTGGATGCGTAATTGTTTATCGACCACCTTAAACGCCACCACATCCTGATAGCTGCCGTTTTCCAGCGGTAGAGATTCATCGAGGAAACGCCGAACCCAGGCGATAACCTGCGCACCGCGTTGCGGATCGTAGCCGCTGACCATCGCCCCTTCCTGCGGGATGATGTCGCTGCCGTATAACGCATCGTATAGTGAGCCCCAGCGAGCGTTCGCCGCGTTCAGCGCGTAGCGGGCGTTCATTGCCGGAACCACCAGCTGCGGCCCCGCCTGGCTGGTGATTTCGCTGTCAATACCCGTGGTTTCCACCGTCACGCGCTCCGGTTGCGGCACCAGGTAGCCCAGTTCACGCAGGAAAGATTTATAGGCCGCTTTATCTTTTACCGGCCCCGGATTGCTGCGATGCCACTCATCAAGCACCGCCTGAATGCGATCGCGCTCTGCCAGCAACTGACGATTCTCTGGCGCCAGATCGTGAACGATCTCATCAACATTGTGCCAGAACGCGGCAGCATCCAGTTCCACGCCAGGCAAAACTTCTTCATCCACAAAACGTTTAAAATTGGCGTCAATGCGTAAACGGCCCTGGGTTATGGTTTGACTCATTGTTTCTCTCCTCGTTTTCGCTTATTTCGCCAACACCGCTGCTGCCGCTTTCGCGACCTGCGCATCCTGTGCTCCGGTTAAACCAGAAACGCCCACGGCACCAATAATTTGCCCATCAACAACAACCGGTACGCCACCTTCCAGCGACGTCAGTAACGGCGCAGTCACGAACGCGGTACGTCCGTTGTTCACCATCTCTTCATAGCCCTTAGTTTCACGACGCCCCAGCGCGGCGGTACGCGCTTTCTCCTGGGAGATGTAAGCCGCAATCGGCGCGCAATCGTCCATGCGACTTAACGCCAGCAGATGACCGCCGTCATCGGCAACAGCAATGGAAACAGACCAGTTATTTTTCTGCGCCTCTTCCTGACCTGCGGCAATAATTGCACTCGCCATTTGCTGGCTAAGAATGACTTTAGTTTTCATTTTGTTATTCCTTTTCAAGGGCTTGTTCTACAATTTCAATCCAGTGACGCACAGAGGTACGACCGGCGCTCGCCAGATGGGTCTGGCAACCAATGTTGGCGGTGACGATCATTTCCGGTTTGCCGCTTTCCAGCGCATTCATTTTGTTTTCCCGCAGCTGGCGTGCCAGATCGGGATGCGTTAACGCATATGTTCCCGCTGAACCGCAGCACAGATGGCTGTCGGGAACGTCCGTTAAGGTAAATCCAAGACGAAGCAACACTTTTTCCACTTCGCCGTTCAGCTTTTGCGCATGTTGTAGGGTACACGGGCAGTGGAAGGCCAGTTTTTTATCGCCGCGAATTGCCAGTTTTTCCAGCGGTTCCTCGCGCAGAAGCTCGACTAAATCGACCGCCAGTTCACTGACTTGACGCGCTTTATCGGCATATAACGCATCGTTTTTCAGCATCTGCCCGTACTCTTTGACAAACGCGCCGCAACCGCTGGCGGTTTGCAAAATTGCCTCGGCACCTGCTTCAATCGCGGGCCACCAGGCATCAATATTATTGCGCGCCCGTGCCAGCCCTTTCTCCTGCGCATTAAGATGATAGTCCACCGCGCCACAACAGCCTGCTTCGTTAGCTGACATGACGCTGATCCCCAGACGATCCAGCACTCGCGCAGTTGCCGCGTTGGTGTTGGGCGAAAGCGTAGGCTGGGCGCAGCCTTCCAGCATTAAAACCCGACGCTTATGGCGCAGCGGCGGACGCGGTTTAGCTTTCACCGTTTCAGCAGGCAGTTTTGCTCTGACCTGTTCCGGTAAAAACGGTCGCAGCACCAGCCCTACCTGCGTCAGCGCACGGAAGACCGCCGGACGCGGCACTACCTGGCGCAATCCTTCGCGCAGTATTCGCTCCGGCAGTGGGCGTTTCACTTTCTGCTCGACAATATCACGCCCGATATCCAGCAAATTGTGATAGCGCACACCAGAAGGACAGGTGGTTTCACAATTGCGGCAAGTGAGGCAGCGATCGAGATGCTCCTGTGTTTTAAGCGTGACTTCGTTGCCTTCCAGCACCTGTTTAATCAGATAGATGCGCCCGCGCGGCCCGTCCAGTTCATCGCCCAGAAGCTGATAGGTTGGGCAGGTTGCGGTACAAAATCCGCAGTGAACACAGGCGCGCAGGATGCTGTCGGCTTCCAGCGCGCGCGCGTTCTGCCGCATCTCTTCAGTTAATTGGGTTTGCATAGCCTGCTCCTCAAAGTTCCGCGTACATGCGACCGGGGTTAAACACGCCGCAAGGGTCGAGCTGCTGTTTAAGCTGCTGGTGATAGCGGAATAAAGGAGCCGATAGCGGGGCAAAGCCACCATCTCCGGCACTAAAGCGGGTCGCATGACCGCCAGCGTTGCGGGCGATGCGATGGATTTGATTGTCCTCGGCTGTCGATTTCAGCCAGCGTAACGCCCCGCCCCAGTCGATCAGTTGCTCGCCGGGTAAATCCATCATCGGCGCATCACTGGGTAATGAAATGCGCCATAAGGTACCTGGTAACGAGAAGAACGGCAGTTGTTGTTCACGCAATTGCTGCCAGAACTGACCGGCAACCTCTTCGCCACCCAGCAGTTCACGCGCTGCTTTTACCGATCCTTCGCCGCCCTCAAGGCGGATCCACAACGCATTGTCGAAGTAACATAAGCCACTAATGGGTAATGGCTGGAGTTGCCACTCGGCGATTTCACTCATGGCTTCTTGCAGGCTGATTTCCCGACGCAGGCTCAGGGAGGCGCGCGGTCGCGGTAACACTTTCATTGAGATTTCAGTGAGCACGCCAAGACAACCGTAGCTTCCGACCATTAACCGTGAGAGATCGTATCCGGCAACGTTTTTCATCACTTCGCCACCAAAACGCAGATGTTTTCCAGCGCCGGTAATGATGCGCGTGCCGAGGACAAAATCGCGGACCGAACCGCTCCACGGGCGACGCGGCCCCGCCAGCCCGCAGGCGACCATCCCGCCCCAGGTGGCTTCTTCACCATAATGCGGCGGTTCACAGGGGAGCATTTGCCCCGCGCTTTCCAGCGCCGCTTCAATTGTCACCAGCGGCGTTCCGACACGCGCGGTTATCACCAGCTCGGTCGGGTCGTAATTAACAATGCCGCGATGACAACGAACATCCAGCGTTTGCCCGGTGACAGGGCGACCTAAAAAGGCTTTGCTATTGCTGCCCTGAATCACCAGCGGCGTTTTATCGCTAATCGCCTGATTCACCTGCTCCAGCAGCGCCTGGCTGTAATCACACTCGCGTAGCATCAGAAACGCTCCAGTTCAGGGAAAGGTAAATGACCGTGATGCACATGCATGGCACCAAATTCAGCACAGCGGTGTAGCGTGGGAATGTTTTTCCCAGGGTTCAGCAAACCATCGGGGTCAAACGCCGCCTTGACCGCATGGAAGGTCGTGATTTCATCGCTGTTGAACTGGGCGCACATTTGATTGATTTTTTCTCGCCCGATGCCATGTTCGCCACTGATGCTGCCGCCAACTTCAACGCAGAGTTCGAGGATCTTCCCGCCCAGCTCTTCCGCGCGGGCAAATTCACCGGGTTCGTTGGCATCGAAAAGGATTAACGGGTGCATGTTGCCATCTCCGGCATGAAAGACGTTGGCAACACGTAAATCATATTGCTGCGATAAACGGGCAATGCCTTCCAGTACGCCAGGCAGGGCGCGACGCGGGATGGTGCCATCCATGCAGTAGTAATCCGGGGAGATACGTCCTACCGCCGGGAACGCATTTTTGCGACCGGCCCAGAAACGTACGCGCTCTGCTTCGTCCTGTGCCAGACGGACGTCAGTCGCGCCCGCTTTCAACAAGATGTCGTTAACCCGCTCGCAGTCTTCCTGTACGTCAGACTCCACGCCGTCCAGCTCGCATAACAAAATCGCTTCGGCGTCGACGGGATAACCGGCATGAATAAAATCTTCCGCCGCGCGGATCGACAGGTTATCCATCATCTCCAGCCCGCCGGGGATAATGCCATTGGCGATGATGTCACCAACCGCAAGTCCGGCTTTTTCTACCGAGTCAAAGCTGGCTAACAGAACCCGCGCCACGGGCGGCTTCGGCAGCAGTTTTACCGTCACTTCGGTGGTCACGCCGAGCATACCTTCCGATCCGGTGAACAGCGCCAGCAGGTCAAAACCAGGTGAATCCAGCGCGTCCGATCCCAGCGTCAGTGCCTCGCCGTCCAGCGTTTGCACTTCAATTTTCAGCAGGTTATGTACGGTCAGACCATATTTCAGGCAGTGGACGCCGCCGGCATTTTCAGCCACATTGCCGCCAATGGAACAGGCGATTTGTGAGGAAGGGTCCGGTGCGTAGTAGAGATTATGCGGTGCAACGGCCTGGGAGATCGCCAGGTTACGCACGCCTGGCTGCACGCGCGCGCGGCGACCAACGGGGTTAATGTCGAGGATCTCTTTAAAGCGCGCCATCACCAACAACACACCTTTTTCCAGCGGCAGCGCGCCACCAGAAAGCCCGGTGCCTGCACCACGGGTCACCACCGGTACACGCAGGCGATGGCAGACAGCCAGAATCGCTGTCACCTGTTCCATTTGCTTAGGCAGAACAACCAGTAATGGACGCGTGCGATACGCGCTCAACCCGTCACACTCGTAAGGAATGATCTCCTCATCGGTATGCAGGATCTCAAGTCCAGGGACATGCTCACGCAGTGCCATCAGTACCGATGTGCGGTCGACATCGGGTAAAGCGCCATCAAGACGCTCTTCGTACAAGATGCTCATGAGTAGGCTTCGCTTTGTTGTGTTGTGTGGCAGCTGATTTTTGCGCGCTGCTTCTGTGAACAGTTATTAAGCGGGCTTTTCGTTTTCGTCTATCTCTTTAGCTACCGGTCAGACCATTTTTTTTCCAGCTCTGTGACCTTGTCTTGGTTAACTCAATGTTAAATTGATGTAACATAATCACTTACGTGATGTGCGTGTTTTGCGAGTTAAGAACAGAAAAATTGGTCCTACCTGTGCACGAGGTCCGGGAATGAAAGATGAACGTCGCCCTATTTGCGAAGTGGTTGCAGAGAGTATCGAACGGTTAATTATCGACGGCGTACTGAAGGTCGGTCAGCCGCTTCCCTCGGAACGTCGACTGTGTGAAAAGCTCGGCTTCTCACGCTCCGCACTGCGTGAAGGGCTGACCGTGCTGCGCGGGCGCGGGATTATTGAAACGGCGCAGGGTCGCGATTCTCGTGTCGCACGGCTTAATCGGGTGCAGGACACCAGCCCGCTGATCCATCTGTTCAGTACGCAGCCGCGAACGCTGTACGATCTGCTCGACGTTCGCGCATTACTGGAGGGCGAATCGGCAAGGCTGGCGGCAACGCTGGGAACGCAGGCTGATTTTGTTGTGATAACCCGCTGTTATGAAAAAATGCTCGCCGCCAGTGAGAACAACAAAGAGATTTCGCTGATCGAACATGCGCAGTTGGATCACGCTTTCCATCTCGCCATTTGTCAGGCTTCTCACAATCAGGTGCTGGTGTTTACGCTGCAATCATTGACCGATCTGATGTTTAATTCAGTGTTTGCCAGCGTAAATAATCTCTACCATCGACCACAGCAAAAAAAGCAGATCGATCGCCAGCATGCGCGGATCTACAACGCGGTGTTGCAGCGGCTGCCGCACGTCGCCCAGCGCGCAGCACGCGATCATGTGCGGACCGTGAAAAAGAATCTCCACGATATCGAGCTGGAAGGCCACCATTTGATTCGCTCGGCGGTGCCGCTGGAGATGAACCTGAGTTAGCTGGTATTAAATCTGCTTTTCATACAATCGGTAACGCTTGTACGGCTCCGCCCCAATGCGTTCCAGCATGTTATTCATGCCTGTATTGGTTTCGAGGATCCATGACATCTCTAGCGCATCGATCTTCCGGCGGGCAAACGGATCGCGTAAGGCTTCAATCAATAACAGCGCAATCACCGGGCCGATGCGGCTGAACTGATACTCGTCGCGCACGCCCATCAGCGGTACTCGCGCAGTTCGCACACCGCTGACTTTCAAACGCCACAGCAATTTTGCCCAGCCGAAGGGAAAGAGCGATCCGTTCAGATCGGCAATCGCCTCGTTGATGTTCGGCAAGCCGACAATAAACGCGCAGGGTGCAGAATCAATCTCAGCGATATAGATCATATCGTCCGGCACCAGATATTTAAGTTGATCGCCCATGGTCGCGAATTCATGTTCGGTAAACGGCACAAATCCCCAGTTGTGCTGCCAGCCAGAGTTGAAAATCTCACGCAGGATCTGCATCTCTTCGGCAAACCGCTGACGATTGATGCAGCGAATGGTCACCTTTTTGCGCACCTGATCCATCAGTTTTTTTAGCGCCGGAGAGAAAGTGAGATCGGTTCGCTGCATCCACCACGCCAGTAAATCAATGCCTTTGTGATAACCCAGTTGTTCAATATGCGCGGCATACCACGGTTTGCCGTGTGGCATCATCGCACAGGGTGGTGTGTCAAAACCTTCAATCAGTAATCCGCTTTCCTGATTGATATTCAGGCTGAAAGGCCCGCTGATCTTACTTGCACCTTGTGACTTCAACCACGCTTCCGCTGCGCCAAACAACGCGGCAAAAACCTGCGGATCATCAATGGCGTCAATCATGCCGAAATGACCGGTATCTTCACCGTAACGCTCACGGTGCAAGGTATCTATTTGCGCGGTAATACGCCCAACTATCTGCCCCGCTTTTTTTGCCACCCACGCCTGCCAGATGATATGGTCCGTCCCCGGATTTTTCGCAGACAAATGCTCGTTGCGTTCTATGAATAAAGGGGGTATCCAGTTTGGATCGTCGGGATAAAGTGATGACGGAAAAGCGATAAATGCCTTAAGGTCATTTTTATTAATTACTTTTTCAATTTTAATCATCAGCAGATCGCATTCCATAGTTCTGTTCTGTGGGTAACAAATAATTAACGGTGACAAACAGGGTAATGCTGCCAACTTACTGATTTAGTGTATGATGGTGATTTTAAGGTGCTTGCGTGGCTTCCATTTCCATCAGATGTCCTTCCTGCTCCGCTACTGAAGGCGTGGTGCGTAACGGCAAAAGCACTGCCGGACATCAGCGCTATCTCTGCTCTCACTGCCGTAAAACATGGCAACTACAGTTCACTTACACCGCCTCTCAGCCCGGTACGCACCAGAAAATCATTGATATGGCCATGAATGGCGTTGGATGCCGGGCAACCGCCCGCATTATGGGCGTTGGCCTCAACACGATTTTCCGCCATTTAAAAAACTCAGGCCGCAGTCGGTAACCTCGCGCATACAGCCGGGCAGTGACGTCATCGTCTGCGCGGAAATGGACGAACAGTGGGGATACGTCGGGGCTAAATCGCGCCAGCGCTGGCTGTTTTACGCGTATGACAGGCTCCGGAAGACGGTTGTTGCGCACGTATTCGGTGAACGCACGATGGCGACGCTGGGGCGTCTTATGAGCCTGCTGTCACCCTTT
>NZ_JBJQMA010000021.1:0-90794 GCF_046486065.1 Escherichia sp. WS547
CGGCGTTGTATTCATACCGCGTTTCATGGCCCTGCATGTCTTTCACCGCAATTAACTGTCCACGGCTGTCGTATGCGCGGTACTGGCTCAGGCCTTCCTCGCGGTGCACCGTCGTCACCTGACCAAAACGGTCATGGTCATAGCGGGTTACATAACCGGAACAGTCGGTAAAGCTCAGCAACTGACCGTAACGGCTCCACGTCATGGTTTTCCGGCTGCCGGTGGCATCTTCCGTTGCGCAGGGGAAGTCACTGTGTGGATTATCATAACGGTAGCGGGTGATATCGCCGTCAGGGGCGGTTTCCTGAATCAGACGGCCGGATTCATCATATTCCCGGCGTATTTCCAGCCCGTCAGTCCCGGTGGCTGACGTTAACTGGCTGTGGTGGTTATAGTAAAACGCCGATGCCCTGCCATCCGGCGTGGTGATGCGCGTGATGAGGCCCGTCACCACATCCGGGCTGTATTCTGTTGTCCGGCCTGCGGCATCCGTCTGTGCCTTAAGCCTGCCCACCGCATCAAACTGACTCTGCGTGACGCTGCCGTCCGCGTGTTCCTTTTTCACCACCCGCTTCAGCCCGCCTTCGCCCTGCGTGTGCAGCACTTCACGGCGGTCCAGACTGTCGGTGATGGTGATGCGGTCTTTCTCATACTGATACGTGTAGCTTAAGCCTGCCGGGTTTAGCTGCTCTGTCACCCGCCCGTCGCTGTCGTAACGGTAACGGATTTCCGGCCGGCCCGCGCGGCGGTGCGCCACCATCCGGCCCCGGTATTTATCATCGTAAGTAAAGCTGCGCACCTGTTTGCCACTGCGGTCATACACCGCCGCCAGTTCGCCGCGTGGCGTCCAGCCATAGCGCACCAGCGGCGCGGCAGGTAAATTCTCCGGGTATTCAGGGTCGTGTGTCAGCCACACGGCAGACAGACGGATACCGTTGTCCCGGCCATATTCCGTGTAGTCCGGCAGGGTATCAGGAAAAGCGGACGGTTCCGTCCCGCCGGAAGTGGCCTTCTGCCGGGCCTCTTCTGCCCGCTGCGCCTGCGTGGTCAGTACCAGCCGGAAGTGACGCCCGGCACCATCCGTCACGCCGGTGATTTCGCCGCTGAATTCACCGCCAGCCTCACGGTGAAACGTCTGTGTGCGCCCGAAGCGGTCCACCAGCCCGGTCAGTACCCGGTACGGCGGCAGCGGCGCGGGCAGCACCTCATCCGCTTCCGGCACCCGCTCACACCAGCCGAGCAGCCACCACGGCCCCTGCGGACTGTTTGTCGCCAGATAACGATGCGGACTTAAGCGGAGTTCTTCCGGCAGCGCCTGCCAGAGTGCGGCCAGCCGGTGACCTTCATCCAGTTTCAGGACACCGCCACGCACCAGCCAGAGTGACTCGCTGCGGCTGTAACCGTCCTCACCGGGAAACAGGTGCTCAAAATACAGGCTCCTGCCGCCGTTATCACTGAGTATCAGTGTGTTATCGCGCAGCTGTAGGCGGATATCCGCAGGCATTTTCCAGCCGGGGCCGAGGCTCCCCACCGGCGCGGGCGTTTTTGTCCGGTAACTGCTGTAGGTGCGGGAGAGGATGAACGGCAGCGGGCCGGGCAGGGCAAGGTCGGTTTCGCCGGGAAGGACCTTCGCACCGAGCAGCGGATTGACCGGATGGCCGGACGTCACCCCGCCGGGGCACACCGAACAGGCCACGCCGGTGGGGGCACCAATACGTACCCCGGCAGAACCCTGAACAATGCTACCGCCATACTGCGTCATGTCGCCCTGACGCGCCGCCGGTTTTCCGCTCATCGTAAAATCCTTTTGAAATAAATAAGAACCAGAAGCCTAGCGCCAGTCAACAACAGGAAATGATAATGAGTTAACACCCCGGAATTTTTCAGAATTTATAAAAGGCAAATTACAGGCACAAAAAAAGCGCCGTGCGGCGCTTTTTTCGGAAATCCGGTCTTATTTGCTGCCCGGGATGTTGAAACGCTTGTTGAAGCGGTCAACACGGCCACCGGTAGCAACATCACGCTGTTTGCCAGTGAAGAACGGGTGGCACTTGCTGCACACGTCGAGGTTCAGGTCATGACCAACGGTGGAGCGGATTTTCATTACGTTACCGCAAGAGCAGCTAGCAGTAATTTCTTCGTATTTCGGGTGAATATCTTTTTTCATGGGAAAACCTCGGTTTAAGGCCGCGTCGCTCTTCCAGCCCTAACGCCAGACACCACGCGATGTTAAAAGTATAGCTTCAATACGATCATTTCGTACGAAGGCGCGAAATCATACAGAAATTAACCAGCGTATGCAAACTGATCCGCACTCTTCTACGGCAATGTGTATACTAACCCACCGAATTTCAAGTCAGGATGATGCTATGCCCGTTGCCCACGTTGCCTTGCCCGTTCCGCTTCCCCGTACCTTTGACTATCTGCTGCCAGAAGGCATGACGGTCAAAGCCGGGTGTCGCGTGCGCGTGCCGTTTGGCAAACAGCAGGAGCGCATCGGGGTTGTGGTGTCAGTTAGCGATGTCAGCGAGCTGCCGCTCAACGAGCTGAAAGCGGTAGTTGAAGTGCTGGACGTTGAGCCGGTGTTTACTCACTCCGTCTGGCGATTACTGCTATGGGCGGCGGATTACTATCATCATCCGATTGGCGATGTGCTGTTTCATGCCTTGCCGATTTTACTACGCCAGGGGCGGCCTGCGGCGAACGCGCCGATGTGGTACTGGTTTGCCACTGAACAAGGTCAGGCGGTGGATCTGAACAGCCTGAAACGTTCGCCCAAGCAACAACAGGCGCTGGCAGCGTTACGGCAAGGCAAAATCTGGCGTGATCAGGTCGCGGAACTTGAATTTAATGATGCCGCGTTGCAGGCGCTGCGCAAAAAAGGTCTGTGTGATTTAGCAAGTGAAACACCAGAGTTTAGCGACTGGCGAACGAACTATGCCGTTTCTGGTGAGCGGTTGCGATTGAATACCGAACAGGCCACCGCCGTTGGCGCAATTCATAGCGCGGCAGATACTTTTTCTGCCTGGCTGCTGGCGGGCGTTACCGGTTCCGGTAAAACGGAGGTTTATCTCAGTGTACTGGAAAACGTGCTCGCTCAGGGCAAACAGGCGCTGGTGATGGTGCCGGAAATCGGCCTGACACCGCAAACTATCGCCCGTTTTCGTGAACGTTTTAATGCCCCCGTGGAAGTTCTGCATTCCGGCCTGAACGACAGCGAGCGTCTTTCGGCGTGGTTGAAAGCGAAAAATGGTGAGGCGGCGATTGTGATCGGCACCCGCTCCGCGCTGTTTACGCCGTTTAAAAATCTCGGCGTGATTGTCATTGATGAAGAGCACGACAGTTCCTACAAGCAGCAGGAAGGCTGGCGCTATCATGCCCGCGACCTGGCGGTTTATCGTGCGCACAGTGAGCAAATCCCGATTATTCTTGGCTCCGCAACACCCGCACTGGAAACGTTATGCAACGTCCAGCAGAAAAAATACCGCCTGCTGCGCCTGACGCGTCGGGCGGGGAATGCGCGTCCGGCAATTCAACACGTGCTGGATTTAAAAGGTCAGAAGGTGCAGGCGGGGCTGGCTCCGGCGTTAATCACCCGTATGCGCCAGCATTTACAGGCCGACAACCAGGTTATCCTCTTTCTTAACCGCCGTGGCTTTGCGCCTGCCTTGCTGTGCCACGACTGCGGCTGGATTGCCGAATGTCCACGTTGCGATCACTACTACACGCTGCATCAGGCGCAACAGCATTTGCGCTGTCACCACTGTGACAGCCAACGCCCGGTGCCGCGCCAGTGCCCTTCCTGCGGTTCCACACACCTGGTACCCGTGGGGCTGGGCACCGAACAGCTTGAACAGACGCTCGCGCCGCTGTTCCCCGGCGTGCCCATTTCTCGTATCGACCGCGATACCACCAGCCGCAAAGGGGCGCTGGAACAGCAACTGGCGGAAGTGCATCGCGGCGGCGCGAGGATCTTGATTGGCACGCAAATGCTGGCGAAAGGTCACCACTTTCCGGATGTGACGCTGGTAGCGTTACTGGATGTGGACGGCGCGCTGTTTTCTGCCGATTTTCGCTCGGCAGAGCGTTTCGCCCAGCTTTACACCCAGGTCGCCGGTCGTGCCGGGCGTGCGGGTAAACAGGGCGAAGTGGTGCTGCAAACGCACCATCCGGAACATCCTCTGTTGCAAACGTTGCTCTATAAAGGCTACGACGCCTTTGCCGAACAGGCGCTGGCTGAGCGACGGATGATGCAGCTGCCGCCGTGGACCAGCCATGTGATTGTGCGTGCGGAAGATCATAACAATCAGCATGCGCCGCTGTTCCTGCAACAACTGCGTAATCTGATCCTCTCCAGCCCGCTGGCAGACGACAAACTGTGGGTTCTCGGTCCGGTTCCGGCGCTGGCACCTAAACGTGGCGGTCGCTGGCGCTGGCAAATTTTGTTGCAGCACCCTTCCCGCGTGCGCTTACAGCACATCATCAATGGTACGCTGGCACTTATTAATACAATACCGGATTCCCGTAAGGTGAAATGGGTGCTGGATGTCGATCCCATCGAGGGCTAAACCGCTCACGATGCGAGGCGGATCGAAAAATTCAATATTCATCACACTTTTCATGAAAATTCTGTAACCGTTTTCACGCGCTATCTGCTAAAAATGTTGCCGATGTGAAGTAAACATGGATGTAGTACGCCTGACGTGCCAGGCGAGGAGTGAGTGTGAAAGCGAAGAAGCAGGAAACTGCCGCGACCATGAAAGACGTTGCCCTCAAGGCAAAAGTCTCTACAGCGACTGTCTCCCGAGCATTAATGAATCCCGATAAAGTCTCCCAGGCCACCCGTAATCGGGTTGAAAAAGCGGCCCGGGAAGTGGGTTATTTACCGCAGCCTATGGGGCGCAACGTCAAGCGTAATGAATCCCGCACCATTCTGGTGATTGTCCCGGATATCTGCGATCCCTTCTTTAGCGAAATTATTCGCGGTATCGAAGTTACGGCGGCAAATCACGGATATCTGGTGCTGATTGGCGACTGTGCGCATCAAAATCAGCAGGAAAAAACCTTTATCGATTTGATCATCACCAAGCAAATTGATGGCATGTTGTTGCTGGGTTCAAGGCTGCCGTTTGATGCCAGCATTGAGGAACAGCGTAATCTGCCGCCGATGGTGATGGCGAACGAATTTGCACCGGAACTGGAGCTGCCTACCGTTCATATCGACAATCTGACCGCCGCATTTGATGCAGTAAATTATTTATATGAGCAAGGGCATAAACGGATTGGCTGTATAGCCGGTCCCGAAGAGATGCCGCTGTGTCACTACCGCCTGCAAGGCTACGTTCAGGCGCTGCGTCGCTGCGGCATTATGGTTGATCCGCAATACATCGCCCGTGGCGACTTCACCTTCGAAGCCGGAAGCAAAGCAATGCAACAGCTGCTTGATCTTCCACAACCGCCTACTGCTGTCTTCTGCCATAGCGATGTGATGGCGCTCGGCGCACTTTCTCAGGCAAAACGCCAGGGGCTGAAAGTCCCGGAAGACCTTTCCATAATCGGTTTTGATAACATCGACCTGACGCAATTTTGTGATCCGCCGCTGACAACCATCGCGCAGCCGCGTTACGAAATCGGTCGGGAAGCTATGCTGTTATTGCTTGATCAAATGCAGGGGCAACACGTTGGCAGTGGCTCTCGTTTAATGGACTGCGAACTTATCATCCGGGGATCAACACGCGCGTTACCTTAAAGTAAACCTTTAAGACTGCCGTGACTGGTCAAAGGCCCGCCGCTTAAGTAACATGGCGGGCTGACGAACGAATAAATACAGCGAAACGATAGTGGCACAACGAGATTATGTACGCCGCAGCCAACCGGCACCTTCGCGGCGAAAAAAGAGCACCTCACGGAAAAAGCAACGAAATCTGCCTGCGGTTTCTCCCGCTATGGTCGCTATTGCTGCCGCCGTTCTTGTGACCTTTATCGGTGGTCTGTACTTCATTACGCATCACAAGAAAGAAGAGTCCGAGACGCTGCAAAGCCAGAAAGTGACCGGAAACGGACTACCACCAAAACCAGAAGAACGCTGGCGCTACATTAAAGAGCTGGAAAGTCGCCAGCCAGGTGTGCGTGCGCCTACAGAACCTTCTGCCGGTGGTGAAGTGAAAACGCCGGAGCAACTAACACCAGAGCAACGCCAGCTCCTTGAGCAAATGCAGGCTGATATGCGCCAGCAGCCAACGCAGCTGGTTGAAGTTCCGTGGAATGAGCAGACGCCGGAACAGCGTCAGCAAACGCTACAGCGCCAGCGTCAGGCGCAGCAATTAGCGGAGCAGCAACGCCTGGCTCAGCAGTCGCGTACGACTGAACAAAGCTGGCAGCAGCAGACGCGTACGTCGCAAGCCGCACCGGTACAGGCGCAACCGCGCCAGTCTAAACCGGCTTCTACTCAGCAGCCGTACCAGGATCTGCTGCAAACTCCTGCACACACGACTGCGCAGTCGAAGCCGCAGCAAGCTGCGCCAGTTGCTCGTGCCGCTGACGCGCCAAAACCGACGGCGGAGAAAAAAGACGAACGCCGCTGGATGGTGCAGTGCGGTTCGTTCAGAGGCGCGGAACAGGCAGAGACGGTACGTGCTCAGCTGGCGTTCGAAGGCTTTGACTCGAAAATCACCACCAACAATGGCTGGAATCGTGTGGTCATTGGCCCGGTGAAAGGCAAAGAGAACGCAGACAGCACCCTCAATCGCTTGAAGATGGCGGGTCATACAAACTGCATTCGGCTCGCCGCCGGGGGTTGAAACCCTCAAAATCCCCCCCATCTATAATTGCATTATGCCCCGTACTTTTGTACGGGGTTTGTACTCTGTATTCGTAACCAAGGGGTCAGCTCGTGACAACTATAGTAAGCGTACGCCGTAACGGCCATGTGGTCATCGCTGGTGATGGTCAGGCCACGTTGGGCAATACCGTAATGAAAGGCAACGTGAAAAAGGTCCGCCGTCTGTACAACGACAAAGTCATCGCGGGCTTTGCGGGCGGTACTGCGGATGCTTTTACGCTGTTCGAACTGTTTGAACGTAAACTGGAAATGCATCAGGGCCATCTGGTCAAAGCCGCCGTTGAGCTGGCGAAAGACTGGCGTACCGATCGCATGCTGCGCAAACTTGAAGCACTGCTGGCAGTCGCGGATGAAACTGCATCGCTTATCATCACCGGTAACGGTGACGTGGTGCAGCCAGAAAACGATCTTATTGCTATCGGCTCCGGCGGCCCTTACGCCCAGGCTGCGGCGCGCGCGCTGTTAGAAAACACTGAACTTAGCGCCCGTGAAATTGCTGAAAAGGCGTTGGATATTGCAGGCGACATTTGCATCTATACCAACCATTTCCACACCATCGAAGAATTAAGCTACAAAGCGTAAGGATCTCCCATGTCTGAAATGACCCCACGCGAAATCGTCAGCGAACTGGATAAGCACATCATCGGCCAGGACAACGCCAAGCGTTCTGTGGCGATTGCTCTGCGTAACCGCTGGCGTCGCATGCAGCTCAACGAAGAGCTGCGCCATGAAGTGACCCCGAAAAATATCCTGATGATCGGCCCGACCGGTGTCGGTAAAACTGAAATCGCCCGTCGTCTGGCTAAGCTGGCGAATGCGCCGTTCATCAAAGTTGAAGCGACCAAATTCACCGAAGTGGGCTATGTCGGTAAGGAAGTGGATTCTATTATTCGCGATCTGACCGATGCCGCCGTGAAAATGGTACGCGTCCAGGCTATCGAGAAAAACCGTTATCGCGCTGAAGAACTGGCAGAAGAACGTATTCTCGACGTGCTGATCCCACCTGCTAAAAACAACTGGGGACAGACCGAACAGCAGCAGGAACCGTCCGCTGCTCGTCAGGCATTCCGCAAGAAACTGCGTGAAGGCCAGCTTGATGACAAAGAAATCGAGATCGATCTTGCCGCAGCACCGATGGGCGTTGAAATTATGGCTCCTCCGGGAATGGAAGAGATGACCAGCCAGCTGCAGTCCATGTTCCAGAACCTGGGCGGCCAGAAGCAAAAAGCACGTAAGCTGAAAATCAAAGACGCCATGAAGCTGCTGATTGAAGAAGAAGCGGCGAAACTGGTGAATCCGGAAGAGCTGAAGCAAGACGCTATCGACGCTGTTGAGCAGCACGGGATCGTGTTTATCGACGAAATCGACAAAATCTGTAAGCGCGGCGAGTCTTCCGGTCCGGATGTTTCTCGTGAAGGTGTTCAGCGTGACCTGCTGCCGCTGGTAGAAGGTTGCACCGTTTCCACCAAACACGGGATGGTCAAAACTGACCACATTCTGTTTATCGCTTCTGGCGCGTTCCAGATTGCGAAACCGTCTGACCTGATCCCGGAACTGCAAGGTCGTCTGCCAATCCGCGTTGAGCTGCAGGCACTGACCACCAGCGACTTCGAACGTATTCTGACCGAGCCGAATGCCTCTATTACCGTGCAGTACAAAGCACTGATGGCGACTGAAGGCGTAAATATCGAGTTTACCGACTCCGGTATTAAGCGCATCGCGGAAGCGGCATGGCAGGTGAACGAATCTACCGAAAACATCGGTGCTCGTCGTTTACATACCGTTCTGGAGCGTTTAATGGAAGAGATTTCCTACGACGCCAGCGATTTAAGCGGTCAAACCATCACTATTGACGCAGATTATGTGAGCAAACATCTGGATGCGTTGGTGGCAGATGAAGATCTGAGCCGTTTTATCCTATAATCGCGTTCAATCATTTTCATCATTGTTTGATGGGGCTGAAAGGCCCCATTTTTATTGGCGCGTATTATGACTGAACAACAAATTAGCCGAACTCAGGCGTGGCTGGAAAGTTTACGACCTAAAACCCTCCCCCTCGCCTTTGCTGCAATTATCGTCGGGACGGCGCTGGCATGGTGGCAAGGTCACTTCGATCCGCTGGTCGCCCTGCTGGCACTGATTACCGCCGGGCTATTACAGATCCTTTCTAACCTCGCCAATGATTACGGCGATGCGGTAAAAGGCAGCGATAAACCTGACCGTATCGGACCGCTACGCGGCATGCAAAAAGGGGTCATTACCCAGCAAGAGATGAAACGGGCGCTCATTATTACCGTCGTGCTCATCTGTCTCTCCGGGCTGGCACTGGTTGCAGTGGCGTGCCATACGCTGGCCGATTTTGTCGGCTTCCTGATTCTTGGCGGGTTGTCGATCATTGCCGCTATCACCTACACCGTGGGCAATCGTCCTTATGGTTATATCGGTCTGGGTGATATTTCCGTACTGGTTTTCTTTGGCTGGTTGAGCGTCATGGGCAGCTGGTATTTACAGGCTCATACATTGATTCCGGCGCTGATCCTTCCAGCGACCGCATGCGGCCTGCTGGCAACGGCAGTACTGAACATTAATAACCTGCGTGATATCAATAGCGACCGCGAAAATGGCAAAAACACGCTGGTGGTGCGCTTAGGTGAAGTGAACGCGCGTCGTTATCATGCCTGCCTGCTGATGGGCTCTCTGGTGTGCCTGGCGCTGTTTAATCTCTTTTCGCTGCATAGCCTGTGGGGCTGGCTGTTCCTGCTGGCGGCGCCATTACTGGTGAAGCAAGCCCGTTATGTGATGCGGGAAATGGACCCGGTGGCGATGCGACCGATGCTGGAACGCACTGTCAAGGGAGCGTTACTGACTAACCTGCTGTTTGTTTTAGGGATATTCCTAAGCCAGTGGGCAGCATAACTGACAAATATCAATTAACAATTGATGATTTTGCCAACAGCCTACATAGCGCGATATACTGAAAATTCTCGCAGCAACTGAATGTTAAGCCTATGAAATACGATACTTCCGAGCTTTGTGACATCTATCAAGAAGATGTTAACGTCGTGGAACCGCTGTTCTCCAACTTTGGCGGACGGGCGTCGTTTGGCGGACAAATAATCACGGTAAAATGTTTCGAGGACAACGGGTTGCTGTACGATCTGCTCGAACAGAATGGCCGTGGTCGTGTTCTGGTCGTCGATGGCGGTGGTTCTGTTCGTCGCGCACTGGTCGATGCTGAACTGGCGCGTCTGGCAGTACAAAATGAATGGGAAGGTCTGGTCATTTACGGCGCGGTGCGTCAGGTAGATGACCTGGAAGAGTTGGATATCGGCATCCAGGCGATGGCGGCAATTCCGGTTGGTGCTGCTGGCGAAGGCATTGGCGAAAGCGATGTCCGCGTCAATTTTGGCGGTGTCACCTTCTTCTCCGGCGACCATCTTTATGCCGACAATACCGGGATTATTCTTTCTGAAGATCCGTTGGATATTGAATGATAGAAAAGGCACCGCAAGGTGCCTTTTTTCTGCGTTACCTGTTGGCCTACACAGTAAAGAAATTACGCGGAAGATGAAGCGTAATCAGACCTCTTCCATGCGACCCAGCAGGGCCTGCAGACGTTCCTGCCAGCCGTTCTGCTGTTCTTTCAGATGGTTGTTCTCACGCTCCAGCTCTTCGCGCTGATGCTGGGCATTTTGAACTTCCTGCGACAGTGAGTTGTTTTTTTCTTTCAGCTCTTCGATTTCCATCTGCAACAGAGTGATGGTATCAATCGCCTGCTGTACTTTTGCTTCCAGTTTCTCAAACACTTCTAATGACATTGTCATACCTCTCCTGAATTGCAAGGCGTTGATGGATAAAAATCCTCGTCCCGATTACCGGTGACGCCTTAATAAATACGAGCGCACTTTAGTTAGCTCCGATTGTATGAAGCCGCGCCATCGCTGTCCAGCGGCACGCCTTGCAGATTACGGTTTGCCACACTTTTCATCCTTCTCCTGGTGACATAATCCACATCAATCGAAAATGTTAATAAATTTGTTGCGCGAATGATCTAACAAACATGCATCATGTACAATCAGATGGAATAAATGGCGCGATAACGCTCATTTTATGACGAAGCACACACATTTTAAGTTCGATATTTCTCGTTTTTGCTCGTTAACGATAAGTTTACAGCATGCCTACAAGCATCGTGGAGGTCCGTGACTTTCACGCATACAACAAACATTAACTCTTCAGGATCCGATTATGAGTCAAACATCAACCTTGAAAGGCCAGTGCATTGCTGAATTCCTCGGTACCGGGTTGTTGATTTTTTTCGGGGTGGGTTGCGTTGCAGCACTAAAAGTCGCTGGTGCGTCTTTTGGTCAGTGGGAAATCAGTGTCATTTGGGGACTGGGGGTGGCAATGGCTATCTACCTGACCGCAGGGGTTTCCGGCGCGCATCTTAACCCCGCTGTTACCATTGCATTGTGGCTGTTTGCCTGTTTCGACAAGCGCAAAGTTATTCCTTTTATCGTTTCACAAGTTGCCGGCGCTTTCTGCGCTGCGGCTTTAGTTTACGGGCTTTACTACAATTTATTTTTCGACTTCGAACAGACTCATCACATTGTTCGCGGCAGCGTTGAAAGTGTTGATCTGGCTGGCACTTTCTCTACTTACCCGAATCCTCATATCAATTTTGTGCAGGCTTTCGCAGTTGAGATGGTGATTACCGCTATTCTGATGGGGCTGATCCTGGCGTTAACGGATGATGGCAACGGTGTACCACGCGGCCCTTTGGCTCCCTTGCTGATTGGTCTACTGATTGCGGTCATTGGCGCATCTATGGGCCCATTGACGGGTTTTGCCATGAACCCAGCGCGTGACTTCGGTCCGAAAGTCTTTGCCTGGCTGGCGGGCTGGGGCAATGTCGCCTTTACCGGCGGCAGAGACATTCCTTACTTCCTGGTGCCGCTTTTTGGCCCTATCGTTGGCGCGATTGTAGGTGCATTTGCCTATCGCAAACTGATTGGTCGCCATTTGCCTTGCGATATCTGTGTTGTGGAAGAAAAGGAGACCACAACTCCTTCAGAACAAAAAGCTTCGCTGTAATATGACTACGGGACAATTAAACATGACTGAAAAAAAATATATCGTTGCGCTCGACCAGGGCACCACCAGCTCCCGCGCGGTCGTAATGGATCACGATGCCAATATCATTAGCGTGTCGCAGCGCGAATTTGAGCAAATCTACCCAAAACCAGGCTGGGTAGAACACGACCCAATGGAAATCTGGGCCACCCAAAGCTCCACGCTGGTAGAAGTGCTGGCGAAAGCCGATATCAGTTCCGATCAAATTGCAGCTATCGGTATTACGAACCAGCGTGAAACCACTATTGTCTGGGAAAAAGAAACCGGCAAGCCTATCTATAACGCCATTGTCTGGCAGTGCCGTCGTACCGCAGAAATCTGCGAGCATTTAAAACGTGACGGTTTAGAAGATTATATCCGCAGCAATACCGGTCTGGTGATTGACCCGTACTTCTCTGGCACCAAAGTGAAGTGGATCCTCGACCATGTGGAAGGCTCTCGCGAGCGTGCGCGTCGTGGTGAATTGCTGTTTGGTACGGTTGATACGTGGCTTATCTGGAAAATGACTCAGGGCCGTGTCCATGTGACCGATTACACCAACGCCTCTCGTACCATGTTATTCAACATCCATACCCTGGACTGGGACGACAAAATGCTGGAGGTGCTGGATATTCCGCGCGAGATGCTGCCAGAAGTGCGTCGTTCTTCCGAAGTGTACGGTCAGACTAACATTGGCGGCAAAGGCGGCACGCGTATTCCAATCTCCGGGATCGCCGGTGACCAGCAGGCGGCGCTGTTTGGTCAGTTGTGCGTGAAAGAAGGGATGGCGAAGAATACCTACGGCACTGGCTGCTTTATGCTGATGAACACCGGCGAGAAAGCGGTGAAATCAGAAAACGGCCTGCTGACCACCATCGCCTGTGGCCCAACTGGCGAAGTAAACTATGCGCTGGAAGGTGCGGTGTTTATGGCGGGCGCATCCATTCAGTGGCTGCGCGATGAGATGAAGTTGATTAACGACGCCTACGATTCCGAATACTTTGCCACGAAAGTGCAAAACACCAACGGTGTGTATGTGGTGCCGGCATTTACCGGGCTGGGTGCGCCGTACTGGGATCCGTATGCGCGCGGGGCGATTTTCGGTCTGACTCGTGGGGTGAACGCTAACCACATTATACGCGCGACGCTGGAGTCTATTGCTTATCAGACGCGTGACGTACTGGAAGCAATGCAGGCCGACTCCGGTATTCGTCTGCACGCGCTGCGCGTGGATGGCGGTGCAGTAGCAAACAATTTCCTGATGCAGTTCCAGTCCGATATTCTCGGTACCCGCGTTGAGCGCCCGGAAGTGCGCGAAGTTACCGCATTGGGTGCGGCCTATCTTGCTGGTCTGGCGGTTGGCTTCTGGCAGAATCTCGACGAGCTGCAAGAGAAAGCGGTGATTGAGCGCGAGTTCCGTCCAGGCATCGAAACCACTGAGCGTAATTACCGTTACGCAGGCTGGAAAAAAGCGGTGAAACGCGCGATGGCGTGGGAAGAACACGACGAGTAATGTAAATACCGGATGAAGCGTTTATGCCGCATCCGGTAGTCCTGAATCGTGCGGGGGCAACCCCGCACACATCAATAATCCCGCCCTTCCCCTGTGCTACACTTCGCGCCATTCCTTACTGCTTAGAGTTTGCTATGAGACGAGAACTTGCCATCGAATTTTCCCGCGTCACCGAATCTGCGGCGCTGGCTGGCTACAAATGGTTAGGACGCGGCGATAAAAACACCGCGGACGGCGCAGCGGTAAACGCCATGCGTATTATGCTCAACCAGGTCAACATTGACGGCACCATCGTTATTGGTGAAGGTGAAATCGACGAAGCACCGATGCTCTACATTGGTGAAAAAGTCGGTACTGGTCGCGGCGACGCGGTAGATATTGCTGTTGATCCGATTGAAGGCACGCGCATGACGGCGATGGGCCAGGCTAACGCGCTGGCGGTGCTGGCAGTAGGCGATAAAGGCTGTTTCCTCAACGCGCCAGATATGTATATGGAGAAGC
The DNA here is from genome assembly GCF_046486065.1 of Escherichia sp. WS547. Lineage (NCBI taxonomy): Bacteria > Pseudomonadati > Pseudomonadota > Gammaproteobacteria > Enterobacterales > Enterobacteriaceae > Escherichia > Escherichia sp. WS547. The sequence goes on from NZ_JBJQMA010000021.1 coordinate 13,968, forward strand.
TGATCGTCGGACCGGGAGCCAAAGGCACCATTGATCTGAACCTGCCGCTGGCGGATAACCTGCGCAATGTAGCGGCGGCGCTCGGCAAACCGTTGAGCGAACTGACGGTAACGATTCTGGCTAAACCACGCCACGATGCCGTTATCGCTGAAATGCAGCAACTCGGCGTACGCGTATTTGCTATTCCGGATGGCGACGTTGCGGCCTCAATTCTCACCTGTATGCCAGACAGCGAAGTTGACGTGCTGTACGGTATTGGTGGCGCGCCGGAAGGCGTGGTTTCTGCGGCGGTGATCCGCGCATTAGATGGTGACATGAACGGTCGTCTGCTGGCGCGTCATGACGTCAAAGGCGACAACGAAGAGAATCGTCGCATTGGCGAGCAGGAGCTGGCACGCTGCAAAGCGATGGGCATCGAAGCCGGTAAAGTATTGCGTCTGGGCGATATGGCGCGCAGCGATAACGTCATCTTCTCTGCCACCGGTATTACCAAAGGCGATCTGCTGGAAGGCATTAGCCGCAAAGGCAATATCGCGACTACCGAAACGCTGCTGATCCGCGGCAAGTCACGCACTATTCGCCGCATTCAGTCCATCCACTATCTGGATCGCAAAGACCCGGAAATGCAGGTGCACATTCTCTGAGTGATTTGATCGATTGAGCCTTCCAGTCCTTCGGGACTGGAATTTTTTTGTTCGGAGAACGAAGATAAGGCAAGTCAATCAAAACAGGAGAAAAACATGGCTGATTGGGTAACAGGCAAAGTCACTAAAGTGCAGAACTGGACCGACGCCCTGTTTAGTCTCACCGTTCACGCCCCCGTGCTTCCGTTTACCGCCGGGCAATTTACCAAGCTTGGCCTTGAAATCGACGGTGAACGCGTCCAGCGCGCCTACTCCTATGTTAACTCGCCCGATAATCCCGATCTGGAGTTTTACCTGGTCACCGTCCCCGATGGCAAATTAAGCCCACGATTGGCGGCACTGAAACCAGGCGATGAAGTGCAGGTGGTTAGCGAAGCAGCTGGCTTCTTTGTTCTGGATGAAGTACCAGATTGCGAAACGCTATGGATGCTGGCAACCGGTACAGCGATTGGCCCTTATTTATCGATTCTGCAACTGGGCAAAGATTTAGATCGCTTCAAAAATCTGGTCCTGGTTCACGCCGCACGTTATGCCGCCGACTTAAGCTATTTGCCACTGATGCAAGAACTGGAAAAACGCTACGAAGGCAAACTGCGCATTCAGACGGTGGTCAGTCGGGAAACGGCAGCGGGGTCGCTCACCGGACGGATACCAGCGTTAATTGAAAGTGGTGAACTGGAAAGCGCGGTTGGCCTGCCGATGAATAAAGAAACCAGCCATGTGATGCTGTGCGGCAATCCACAGATGGTGCGCGATACGCAACAGTTGCTGAAAGAGACCCGGCAGATGACGAAACATTTACGTCGCCGACCGGGCCATATGACAGCGGAGCATTACTGGTAAGCGGTTACTTATCGATAAACGGCACGATGAGCAAATCCGCACTCAACTTATTGATCATCCCGCGATATGCCGGCATCAAACGGTTGATAAATGAGTGGTGATGACCACAGACAAGGAGGTCGCACTGCTCTTTTTGCATAATTTCCAGCAGTGTTTCCGGCATTTCTCCGCGTTCAATACGCAGTTTTGTCTTCGGCCATTGAATATTTTTCGTCAGTTTATACAGCTTGTTATCCGACTTATTCTTCAACAATTGAAGAATATCTTCTGTTGCAGGGAAGTAGATACCCGGATACAACTCGCTTAAGCCATCATCAATATGAATTAACGTCAGGTGAGCGTCATTATGTCTGGCGAGCTCCAGGGCTTTATTCACCAGTAAGGCATCTTCTTCATTCCCGGAAATTGCCACGCCAATGTGTTTATAAGCCATGTTTAACTCCTTCTAAAGCAACTCCATCAAGCTAACGAACGCAGTGATAACTCAAAAATAATCATCTCGGCCTGGCATGAGAAGGTGAAGGCCGCATCAAGCTCAACTTGCCCCTCCAGATCCTTAATCTTATAGGCCACGCTGGCCCCTTCATCTGCAGAGGATGCAGCGGCGGCAAGCTCTTTCAGTTTGGTCATAAAGGACTCTGCTTCTTCGCGGGTGGCAAAAAAGCGCGAAAACTTACTGGTACAGTTGTCGTTATCAATCACCGTACCGATATCAATCGCACATCCTTTAGTACTGCATTTATCTACGACATCTTTCATAGGGCACCTCTGTATATTCGCCTCTCTGTCGATTACGACTTAAGAATAATGCGCCGTTAAGGGAAGAACAAACAAGTAATGATCTTATGGATTACCATTTTTTTTGATATTGCTTAAGGTGAAGAGTTCAGAAGGATTTTCCGGGTATTGTCATTTGCATCGTGGAAATAACAATCCCGGAAAAAAATAGCAGTAAGAGATATATTAAAGGTTAATTACTTGATTTATTGTCGGCTTTATACTTCACATCCTCGGTATCTTTACCATATTTATTTTCGCCTTGTGTGCCAACAAACGCACCAAGATCGATAAGCATCATCACCAGAATCAACGTCGGGACAAAACGCCCCACCGCCCATTGCCAGACACCCGGTAAAATCGCCCAGTTACCCGCCAGCAGCATCCACGCCACAATCATCAGAAATGCCCATGCGCCGGAACGCCCGCGATCATGCAAGCGCTTAACGGTTACTGCCGCTGTTGGCCAGAGCAAGCACACAAGGCAAAACGCCGCAGTCTGAATATCGAGTAAATTTTTACCCGCCAGTGAGAAAAGCACCAGCATGCCTGCGAACCACAGGCCTATCCAAATCCAGAAATCACGGCGTCCAATACGCCCTTTAAATGAGAATAACCATTGCTGTATGGCCATGTAAGTTCCTTGATGGTTGTCTTTTCCAGGATTCTACCCTTTTGACAAGGGCGACAGATATCGTTTTAATCGGAGCCAGTCATAACAAAAGGTACTGTCAATGAAGCCAGGGTGTACGCTGTTTTTTCTCTTATGTTCTGCATTAACCGTTACAACAACGGCGCATGCACAAACACCAGATACGGCAACGACCGCGCCTTATCTGCTGGCTGGAGCCCCTACTTTCGATCTCTCCATCAGCCAGTTTAGAGAAGACTTTAACAGCCAGAATCCCAGCCTGCCACTGAACGAATTTCGTGCCATCGACAGCAGTCCCGACAAAGCCAATCTCACTCGTGCTGCCAGTAAAATTAATGAGAACTTGTATGCTTCTACAGCGCTGGAGCGCGGTACCTTAAAAATCAAAAGCATTCAAATGACCTGGCTACCCATCCAGGGGCCAGAGCAAAAAGCCGCGAAAGCGAAAGCTCAGGAATACATGGCAGCGGTGATCCGCACACTCACCCCATTAATGACCAAAACACAAAGCCAGAAAAAACTGCAGTCGCTACTAACGGCGGGGAAAAACAAACGTTATTACACCGAGACAGAAGGTGCACTGCGTTATGTTGTCGCGGACAACGGCGAAAAGGGGCTGACCTTCGCTGTTGAACCGATTAAGCTGGCGCTATCTGAATCGCTTGAAGGTTTGAATAAATGACAAAAAGCAAAGCCTTTGTGCCGATGAATCTCTATACTGTTTCACAGACCTGCTGCCCTGCGGGGCGGCCATCTTCCTTTATTCGCTTATAAGCGTGGAGAATTAAAATGCGACATCCTTTAGTGATGGGTAACTGGAAACTGAACGGCAGCCGCCACATGGTTCACGAGCTGGTTTCTAACCTGCGTAAAGAGCTGGCAGGTGTTGCTGGCTGTGCGGTTGCAATCGCACCACCGGAAATGTACATCGATATGGCGAAGCGTGAAGCTGAAGGCAGCCACATCATGCTGGGTGCGCAAAACGTGGACCTGAACCTGTCCGGCGCATTCACCGGTGAAACCTCTGCTGCTATGCTGAAAGACATCGGCGCACAGTACATCATCATCGGCCACTCTGAACGTCGTACTTACCACAAAGAGTCTGACGAACTGATCGCGAAAAAATTCGCGGTGCTGAAAGAGCAGGGTCTGACTCCGGTTCTGTGCATCGGTGAAACCGAAGCTGAAAACGAAGCGGGCAAAACTGAAGAAGTTTGTGCACGTCAGATCGACGCGGTACTGAAAACTCAGGGTGCTGCAGCATTCGAAGGTGCGGTAATCGCTTACGAACCAGTATGGGCAATCGGTACTGGCAAATCTGCAACTCCGGCGCAGGCACAGGCTGTTCACAAATTCATCCGTGACCACATCGCTAAAGTTGACGCTAACATCGCTGAACAAGTGATCATCCAGTACGGCGGCTCTGTAAACGCGTCTAACGCTGCAGAACTGTTTGCTCAGCCAGACATCGACGGCGCGCTGGTTGGCGGTGCTTCTCTGAAAGCTGACGCTTTCGCAGTGATCGTTAAAGCTGCAGAAGCGGCTAAACAGGCTTAAGTCTGACAGGTGCCGGATTTCATATCCGGCACTTACTTTCCTTAACTCCTCGCCTTAACGCAAAATCTCACACTGATGATCCTGGATTTCCTCGGCTGAAGCACGGTTCAGCGTCAGTAGATTTCGTTGTGTCGCCAGCAAAACAAACGAATTATCACTCTGCCGCACCATCGCCAGCCCGTAGCTTCCCATATGTTCCCGCGCCTCAGGCACTTCCTCTGCAAGCATCATAAATGGGCTGCGTTGTACCAGTTCGCTTTCCGTTACCCGACGCGCCAGGTACTCATGCCCACGCAAACCACCTGGCAGTGGCAACCAGCGGCTGCTGATGTTAGCCAGATTGTTATCCAGCTGTTCGCGCACATCAGGACGAATACAAGAGATATGAATATGAAAATGGTTTTGCGTACGCCCGGTGCGAGAGTTGATCGCCAAAGAAACCGCGCGATCGGGAACCGGCTGGCCGTATTTTTTGCTCATAAAATCACGCGCCTGCCAGGCCAACCAAAAGAAGTTCGGCGTTGAAGGATCGGTCAACAAAGGACTTTCCGTGCCGTTAATACGATACGTTGGCATCAACAGATATTGCAGTGGGCCATTAAGATCTTTTAAAACCACGTATCCGGCATTGGGTTTGACTTCCGCACATGGCGAAGGATTTTGATTTTGCTGTTGATTGGGCAAACATTCCTCAAGGACAATCTTACGTAGTGTATCCGACTCTTCACCGGTTAATTTCCAGTAACCAATACCGGCAGCCACAACGGCGATAACTATCATCACCAAAAAAAGAAGACCCGCTTTTTTCATCTTTTTTTCCCTGTACCTCAAAGAGATGCAAGGGTAACGCAAAATCGTGACAAATAAAAAACCCGGTCGCGAGAAACCACCGGGTTTGATAATTATCCTGGGGAAATCAGCGTTTGCTGATCTGATCGAACGTACCGCCGTTAGCAAAATGCTCTTTTTGCGCTTTCGTCCAGCCGCCGAACTCTTCATCAATGGTGAATAACTTCAGCTTTGGAAACGCATTTTCGTACTTTTTCGCCACCTCAGCATCGCGCGGACGGTAGTAGTTTTTCGCGGCAATTTCCTGTCCTTCTGGCGAGTAGAGATATTTCAGGTAGGCTTCCGCCACCTCTTTGGTGCCTTTTTTCTCGACCACTTTATCGACCACCGACACGGTTGGCTCTGCGAGGATAGACTCACTCGGCGTAACGATTTCGAATTTATCTTTCCCCAGCTCATTCGCTGCCAGCAGAGCTTCGTTTTCCCAGGCAATCAGTACATCGCCAATTCCGCGCTCGACAAAAGTGTTAGTGGAGCCGCGCGCGCCAGAATCCAGAACTTCGACGTTTTTATACAGTGCCCGAACAAAATCCTGTGCTTTTGCCTGATCGTTGTTGTTGTGATGCAGCGCGTAGCCCCAGGCAGCCAGGTAGTTCCAGCGCGCGCCACCAGAGCTTTTCGGATTAGGCGTGATCACCGAAACACCCGGTTTAATCAGATCGTTCCAGTCATGGATCTGCTTTGGATTGCCCTTACGTACCAGGAAAACAATGGTGGAAGTGTACGGTGCGGAGTTATCCGGCAGACGTTTGATCCACTCTTTATCAATCCGCCCGCGTTCCGCAATCGCGTCCACGTCATAGGCCAGAGCCAGCGTGACAACATCAGCTTCAATACCGTTGATTACCGACGTCGCTTGTTTACCTGAACCACCGTGTGACTGACGAATCACCACGTTATCGCCAGTTTGCTGTTTCCAGTGGGCGCTGAATGCCTTGTTGTACTGTTCGTACAATTCGCGCGTTGGATCATATGAAACGTTAAGAAGCTGAATATCCTTTGCCATAACGCTGGTTGCCGCCAGCAAAAATGTTAACCCTACGCCCCACTTGTTCATCGCCCGACTCTCTTATGTTGTGTTGTGATGAGCAAAGCGTGCCAGAAGGTTAACCAAACATTAAAGAATAAAAAAAGATTGGCTATAACTTGCAGGTATATGTTGGGGGATTAAAAAGGCGGAAGAAATCCGCCTCATATTGCTGACAAAGTGCGCTTTGTCCATGCCGGATGCGGCGCGAACGCCTTATCCGGCCTACAAAAGTTTGCAAATTCAATAAATTGCAGAATTCATGTAGGCCTGATAAGCGAAGCGCATCAGGCATTTTTGCTTCTGTCATCGGTTTCAGGCTAAAGGAATCTGCCTTTTTCCGAAATCATTAATACAGTTTTTTCGCGCAGTCCAGCCAGTCGCCTTTGAACGGACGCTTCATGTTTTCGATAGCGTCGATGATGTCGTGGTGAACCAGCTGTTCGTTCTGGATACCTACGCAACGACCGCCGTAACCTGCCAGCAGCAGATCGATAGCGTAAGCGCCCATACGGGAAGCCAGAATACGGTCGTAAGGCACCGGAGAACCACCGCGCTGGATGTGGCCCAGCACAGTTGCGCGGGTTTCACGACCGGTTTCTTTCTCGATGAAATGCGCCAGTTCGTCAACATCACACATATGTTCGGTAATCGCCACGATCGCGTGTTTTTTACCTTTCGCGATACCCGCTTTGATTTCGTTTACCAGGTCTTCACGGCTGAATTCAACTTCCGGAACTACAACGAATTCACAGCCACCGGCAATGGCCGCAGCCAGGGTCAGATCGCCACAATAACGGCCCATCACTTCCACCACGGAAATACGCTGGTGAGAAGAAGAGGTGTCACGCAGACGGTCGATCGCTTCTACAACGGTGCTCAGCGCAGTGAAGAAACCGATAGTGTAGTCAGTGCCTTTGATGTCGTTGTCGATAGTGCCCGGCAGACCGATGCACGGGAAGCCCATTTCGGTCAGACGCATTGCACCCATGTAGGAACCGTCACCGCCGATAACCACCAGCGCGTCGATACCACGTTTTTTCAGGTTTTCGATAGCCACGGCGCGGATGTTCTCGTCGCGGAATTCCGGGAAACGCGCAGAACCGAGGAACGTACCACCACGGTTGATCATGTCAGAAACGCTGTAACGGTCTAGCTGTACCATACGGTCTTCATACAGACCCAGATAGCCGTCATAAATGCCCATTACTTCCAGACCTTCTGTCAGCGCAGAACGAACAACCCCGCGAATTGCGGCGTTCATGCCTGGCGCATCACCGCCGCTTGTCAACACACCGATTTTCTTAATCATGACTACCTCTGAACTTTGGAATGCAAAATGAAATCTGTTGCCGGAAGTCTTCTTGCACATCGAAGTGATCCAACGAATGTGCAAATAGTATAACAATCACTTCCTGCTGAATTGATTCAGGTCAGGCCAAATGGCGGTATTTTATACACAAAATGCGGGTCTGGCTCTCTTTTATACTGATTATGAAAGCATAGACCGTTTACCCTTCCTGGGTACGACGGAACAGGGGTCCTGATGGATAATCACATCCGATCCCGGAAAACGCCGTAAAATAGCCTGCTCTACCTGATCCGCCACCATATGTGCCTGAACCAAAGGCAGAGAGTCTTCCATTTCCAAATGAATCTGAATAAAGCGGGTCGGCCCTGACTGCCGCGTGCGAAGATCGTGAGCGCCGCTAACACCCGGCCAGGAAGTCACGATATCAATAATTTCTTGCCGTTCTTCATCAGGCAATGCGCGATCCAGTAATGACTGTACCGCCTCATATCCCATGCGTAACGCGCTATATAAAATATAGATGCCGATTCCCAATGCAAACAGAGCATCGGCGCGATGCCAGCCGTACCAGGACAACCCCAGCGCCAGCAGAATTGCGCCGTTCATCATAACATCAGACTGGTAATGTAGCATATCAGCCCGCACCGCCTGGCTTTGCGTCCGGCGCACCACCCACCGCTGAAACGAGACAAGGATAATCGTACAAATTAGCGCCACAATTGTCACGATAACCCCGACGCCTGGATCTGTCATCGGTGTTGGAGATACCAGATGTTGAATACCCGTCAAAAAGAGGAATAGTGCCGAACCGGAGATAAACATACTTTGCGCCAGCGCCGCGAGGGACTCAGCTTTACCGTGACCAAACGAGTGATTATCGTCGGCAGGTTGCAGGGAATATCGCACCACCAATAAATTCGTCAACGACGCGCCGATATCCACCAGCGAATCCACCAGCGCGGCGAGAATACTCACCGACCCGGTATACCACCATGCAAAAATTTTAATCAGCAATAGCAGTGAAGCCATCGCCGTTGCAGCAATCGCCGCCCGACTGACCAGCCGTCCATAAGATTGATTCATAAATACTCCCGCTATCAACTGACGCTAGTATAACGGAAGCAAATCATCTGCAATGCATTAAGCAGCAGGCAAATTGAGGATAAAAAAAACCCCCACATCATGTGGGGGAAGACAGGGATGGTGTCTATGGCAAGGAAAACAGGGTTTACTACTGGGAACGTGAGTTGCTACTACTCAATAGCTTCAACGATGAACTTTTTTGCCATTGCGTCACGTCGCGCAACTGCTCCATTCGTTGTTGATGTTTCTCGTTTAAAACCGCTTGCTGCTCCGGCGTTAACAGGCGATACATTTGGTTGCGGACTTTTGCCATCTCAACCTGACGAGCAATTTGCTCATTCGCCATTTTTTCTGCCTGTGCGCGCACAGCGTTTTCATCAAAATTATCTGCGGTGACAAGGCGATGCATTGTCTCCAGTTCGCTAACATTAACAGGAGGCTGTTCGTGCCGGGCCTGTTGCATAAGATCTCGCATCTGCTGACGCTGATGTTCGGTTAAACTTATGCCGTCGAACATATGGCTCTGCGTACTGCGCTGCGTAAGTTCTTCACCCGGATGCCAGTTATCGCCTGAACCGACTTCAGCAGCGTGGCTTAATGAACTGACTGCCAGCGTTGAGGCCATGACGGCAGCGGTAACTATGCGCATCATTTGCTCCCAAAATCTTTCTGTCGCGATTCAACGATAGAGAGTTTACGATTCAGGCTGCAAACATGCGTCAGGGGGTGTAAAACAACGTAAAGTCATGGATTAGCGACGTCTGATGACGTAATTTCTGCCTCGGAGGTATTTAAACAATGAATAAAATCCTGTTAGTTGATGATGACCGAGAGCTGACTTCCCTATTAAAGGAGCTGCTCGAGATGGAAGGCTTCAATGTGATTGTTGCCCACGATGGGGAACAGGCGCTTGATCTTCTGGACGACAGCATTGATTTACTTTTGCTTGATGTAATGATGCCGAAGAAAAATGGTATCGACACATTAAAAGCACTTCGCCAGACACACCAGACGCCTGTCATTATGTTGACGGCGCGCGGCAGTGAACTTGATCGCGTTCTCGGCCTTGAGCTGGGCGCAGATGACTATCTCCCGAAACCGTTTAATGATCGTGAGCTGGTGGCACGTATTCGCGCGATCCTGCGCCGTTCGCACTGGAGCGAGCAACAGCAAAACAACGACAACGGTTCACCGACACTGGAAGTTGATGCCTTAGTGCTGAATCCAGGCCGTCAGGAAGCCAGCTTCGACGGGCAAACGCTGGAGTTAACCGGTACTGAGTTTACCCTGCTCTATTTGCTGGCACAGCATCTGGGTCAGGTGGTTTCCCGTGAACATTTAAGCCAGGAAGTGCTGGGCAAACGTCTGACGCCTTTCGACCGCGCTATCGATATGCACATTTCCAACCTGCGTCGTAAACTGCCGGATCGTAAAGATGGTCACCCGTGGTTTAAAACCTTGCGTGGTCGCGGCTATCTGATGGTTTCTGCTTCATGATAGGCAGCTTAACCGCGCGCATCTTCGCCATCTTCTGGCTGACGCTGGCGCTGGTGTTGATGTTGGTTTTGATGTTACCCAAGCTCGATTCACGCCAGATGACCGAGCTTCTGGATAGCGAACAGCGTCAGGGTCTGATGATTGAGCAGCATGTCGAAGCGGAGCTGGCGAACGATCCGCCCAACGATTTAATGTGGTGGCGGCGTCTGTTCCGGGCGATTGATAAGTGGGCACCGCCAGGACAGCGTTTGTTATTGGTGACCACCGAGGGCCGCGTGATCGGCGCTGAACGCAGCGAAATGCAGATCATTCGTAACTTTATTGGTCAGGCCGATAACGCCGATCATCCGCAGAAGAAAAAGTATGGCCGCGTGGAACTGGTCGGTCCGTTCTCCGTGCGTGATGGCGAAGATAATTACCAACTTTATCTGATTCGTCCGGCCAGCAGTTCTCAATCCGATTTCATTAACTTACTGTTTGACCGCCCGCTATTACTGCTGATTGTCACCATGTTGGTCAGTACGCCGCTGCTGTTGTGGTTGGCCTGGAGTCTGGCAAAACCGGCGCGTAAGCTGAAAAACGCTGCCGATGAAGTTGCCCAGGGAAACTTACGCCAGCACCCGGAACTGGAAGCGGGGCCACAGGAATTCCTTGCCGCCGGTGCCAGTTTTAACCAGATGGTCACCGCGCTGGAGCGCATGATGACCTCTCAGCAGCGTCTACTTTCTGATATCTCTCACGAACTGCGCACCCCGCTGACGCGTCTGCAACTGGGTACGGCGTTACTGCGCCGTCGTAGCGGTGAAAGCAAGGAACTGGAGCGTATTGAAACCGAAGCGCAACGTCTGGACAGCATGATTAACGATCTGTTGGTGATGTCACGTAATCAGCAGAAAAACGCGCTGGTAAGCGAGACATTGAAAGCTAACCAGTTGTGGGGCGAAGTGCTGGATAACGCGGCGTTCGAAGCAGAACAGATGGGCAAGTCGTTGACAGTTAACTTCCCGCCTGGGCCGTGGCCGCTGTACGGCAACCCGAACGCCCTGGAGAGTGCGCTGGAAAACATTGTTCGTAATGCCCTGCGTTATTCCCATACGAAGATTGAAGTGGGCTTTGCGGTAGATAAAGACGGTATCACCATTACGGTGGACGACGATGGTCCTGGCGTTAGCCCGGAAGATCGCGAACAGATTTTCCGTCCGTTCTATCGTACCGATGAAGCACGCGATCGTGAATCTGGCGGTACAGGTTTGGGGCTGGCGATTGTTGAAACCGCCATTCAGCAGCATCGTGGCTGGGTTAAAGCGGAAGACAGCCCGCTGGGCGGTTTACGGCTGGTGATTTGGTTGCCGCTGTATAAGCGGAGTTAAACTCCGCATTTGTAGGCAGGATAAGGCGTTTACGCCGCATCCGGCATTTGAGCAGGATGCCTGATGCGACGCTGATAGCGTCTTATCAGGCCTACACTCCGGGGGTTATTTTCCCCACAACCGGCGGGAAAAATCTTCGATCTTGCCGCTCAGTCGGCGCTTTTGCATCGTCCGCGTCCAGCTTTTCGATAACCCGGCGGCGGAGAGTAAACGGTGATACTGATCGTCATCAAACGGCATATGCCATGCGATGGCAGCAGCCTCCTGCACGGTCACATCGCTGACACGGGAAACCAACTCCAGTGGCGCATCAGCAGATACCAACCCTGGCGCAATCACGCTATACAACCACCCAACTTTACCCGTGTTTTGCATCAACTGCGCTATATCGCTGATATCAAAATGGTAATTGAGTTTATAGCAAGGTGAGCGTGGCTGGCTGACCTGAATTAATGCCTCTCCCCAGCGGAAAATATCGCCAATATAAACATTACTTTCCGTCAGACCGTCGGTTGAGAGATTTTCACCAAACGCAGGCGCAACAAACAACTCCGCCTGTTCCGGAAATTCCCGCGCCCAGTAGAGATAGTGCTCACGAGGATAATGACACAGCGCTCTGTCTGGCCCGCCGTGAACCTTCTTCTCCGCCTGCTCGTCACCTTCCAGCCCCAGCTCCGTCAGCATCAACTCACCATCAACCTGGATTTTAGCAATTGCGCTGGGTTTACCTTCGGGATAAGCCTGAATCTTGCCTGTGTATACATCAACCGGATATCGCATCTGTTCCCTCTCCACGAGAAATTTCCCCATTAGACCATATTTATTTTATGTCAGGCGTGCTGTTTTCGCGGTAAGTATCCAGGCAAGAACTCAATAGCAAACCGGACGAACGTTAGTTCATCCGGCTGTGGGGATTAAGGAAGCAGGTTTATTTCACCGTACCTAAAATTTCGATTTTCGCTGCTCTGGCTTTGACTTTACGTGACCAGATAGAGGTAAGAATTGGCACCAGAATCGAAGTCACAATGACCGCCGTCGCGACCAGCGAAGTTGCTGCCGGAGCCATCGGTTTAAACGCAGGCACCATTTCTGCAATCAGCACAGGTGTCGCTACCGCGGCCCCTGCGGAACTGGAAGCGGCAATTCCGGCAGTGCCATCGCCACCGCCAATCAATTTATCGGCGATAATCAACGGAATACCGGTCACGATAATTACTGCCACACCCAACAGGATCCCCAGCAAACCTGTCTGGGCAATTACAGTCAAATCAATGGTATTGCCCAGCGCGAAGGCAAAGAATGGAATCAGCGTCTGCACCGCTTTGCTGAAAAATTCTCGTAATTCAGGGTCAAGGTTCCCAAGGGCAAAGCCCACCAGGAACGGTAATACTGCGCCGACGAAAACATGCGGTTCAAACGAGGCAATCCCGGCAGTGCCCAGAATAATCATCGTCATGAGCGGCCCGGACTCCAATGACATCAACACAAATGCCCCAGCTTCTTCTTTTGTGCCGTACTGCTGCATGATGGAAGCGTAAAGTCCGCCGTTGGTCATATCCATCGCCGCCACCAGCGCCAGCGTTGAAAGTCCGGCAAAGAATCCAACTTCAACACCATGTTCCGGAATAATGCGCGAGGCAATTGCCGCAACCACCCACGCGACGGCAATTTTAGTTACCACCAGCGTACCGGATTTACGCAGTACCGTTCCCGTCGCGCTTAATTTTATTGACGCCCCCATGCAAAAAAACCACACCGCCAGAATGGGCACCGTACCGGTAATCATCCCGTTGGTGAATGATCCAAAATATTTCCCCGCCTCCGGCGAGAAGGTGTGGCACAGTGCGCCAAGGAATAGCGGGACGAGCATCATCCCCCCCGGGATTTTCTCAATCGAGCGTTTTATCTGCATTTCCATCACCTGTCGGCATATTTTTAAGGGCTGATGCGTCATTCCTCAATGGAGCATCAGTGTTGATGGAAACGAAGATAGACATTCATTTAATCAATAAAAGTGATCAAAACCACATCAATTGAAACACTGTTTTATTTTTATCGGATCATTGTTTTTATTTTGAAATTGATCACAAAAAAACCACCGCCGTTGGCGATGGTTCATTTTTTAAGCTGATATGCGGCGTAAACGCCTCATTGCAGCAGGCGGCAAATGATTATTTTTTCGCCGCGAAACGTGCCGCTGCTTCGTCCCAGTTCACCACGTTCCAGAACTCTTTGATGTAGTCAGGACGGCGGTTCTGGAATTTCAGGTAGTAAGCATGTTCCCACACATCCAGGCCCAGAATCGGGAAGCCGGAAGCGCCAGAAATAGCTTCACCCATCAGCGGGGAATCCTGGTTAGCAGTAGAAACCACCGCCAGTTTATCGCCTTTCAGCACCAGCCATGCCCAGCCGGAACCAAAGCGGGAAGCTGCCGCTTTCTCAAATTCTGCTTTGAAGTTATCAACGGAGCCGAAGTCACGTTCGATAGCCGCTTTCAGGTCACCCTGCAGGGTGGTGCCTTTTTTCAGACCTTTCCAGAACAGGCTGTGGTTAGCGTGACCGCCAGCGTTGTTGCGCAGTACGGTTTTCTTGTCTGCTGGCAGCTGGTCCAGTTTGGTGATCAGCTCTTCAACCGGCAGGTTGGCAAATTCTGGCAGGCTTTCCAGCGCCGCGTTGGCGTTGTTGACGTAGGTCTGATGGTGTTTGGTGTGGTGGATTTCCATGGTCTGCTTATCGAAGTGCGGTTCCAGGGCATCGTAAGCATACGGCAGGGATGGCAGGGTATAACTCATATTCATCTCCAGTGTTGTCGGGCGGCCGATTGTTAATGCCGCGTAAGCAGTTGGTTCATTATAGTTAATTAAATGATATTGAAAATGATTATCAATGCCGTACTTTTCGTAAGGGTATGGTTTTGCAGGAAAATGCCCGAGATGTGAAGCAAATCACCCACTTAATGCCGTGATTGCCAGTAAATCGACAACGGCGGCAACAGGCGAAAGGTTAATCGACAGCACGATTTTTACACTCATCTCGTCGGAGATGTGACGCGACGAAAAATGATGAGGATAAGAAGATGATTAACGCGATTACGATGGGGATATTTTGGCATTTGATCGGCGCGGCCAGTGCAGCCTGTTTTTACGCTCCGTTCAAAAAAGTAAAAAAATGGTCATGGGAAACCATGTAGTCAGTTGGTGGGATTGTTTCGTGGATTATTCTGCCGTGGGCCATCAGCGCCCTGTTACTACCGAATTTCTGGGCGTATTACAGCTCGTTTAGTCTCTCTACGCTGCTGCCTGTTTTTCTGTTCGGCGCAATGTGGGGGATCGGTAATATCAACTACGGCCTGACCATGCGTTATCTCGGCATGTCGATGGGAATTGGCATCGCCATTGGCATTACGTTGATTGTCGGTACGCTGATGACGCCAATTATCAACGGCAATTTCGATGTTCTGATTAATACCGAAGGCGGACGCATGACGTTGCTCGGCGTTCTGGTGGCGCTGATTGGCGTAGGGATTGTAACTCGCGCCGGGCAGTTGAAAGAGCGCAAGATGGGCATTAAAGCCGAAGAGTTCAACCTGAAAAAAGGGCTGGTGCTGGCGGTGATGTGCGGCATTTTCTCTGCCGGGATGTCCTTTGCGATGAACGCCGCAAAACCGATGCATGAAGCCGCTGCTGCACTGGGCGTCGATCCACTGTATGTCGCTCTGCCAAGCTATGTTGTCATCATGGGAGGCGGCGCGATCATCAACCTCGGTTTCTGCTTCACTCGTCTGGAAAAAGTGAAGGATTTGTCGCTAAAAGCCGACTTCTCGCTGGCAAAACCGCTGATCATTCACAATGTGTTACTCTCAGCACTGGGCGGGTTGATGTGGTATCTGCAATTCTTTTTCTATGCCTGGGGCCACGCGCGTATTCCGGCGCAGTATGACTACATCAGCTGGATGCTGCATATGAGCTTCTATGTATTGTGCGGCGGTATCGTCGGGCTGGTGCTGAAAGAGTGGAACAATGCAGGTCGCCGTCCGGTAACGGTGTTGAGCCTCGGTTGTGTGGTGATTATTGTCGCCGCCAACATCGTCGGCATGGGCATGGCGAATTAATCTTTCTGCGAATTGAGATGACGCCACTGACTGGGCGTCATCCCGGTTTCCCGGGTAAACACCACCGAAAAATAGTTACTATCTTCAAAGCCACATTCGGTTGAAATATCACTGATTAACAGGCGGCTATGCTGGAGAAGATATTGCGCATGACACACTCTGACCTGCCGCAGATATTGATTGATGGTCATTCCAGTCTGCTGGCGAAATTGCTGACGCAAAACGCGCTCACTGCACGATGCCTCATCACAAAATTCATCCAGCGCAAAGGGACTTTTCAGGCTGGCCGCCAGCCGGGTAATCAGCTTATCCAGCAACGTTTCGCTGGATGTTGGCGGCAACGAATCGCTGGTGTAACGATGGCGATTCAGCAACATCACCAACTGCCCGAACAGCAACTCTGCCATTTCGTTAGCAAACGGCACATGCTGACTACTTTCATGCTCAAGTTGACCGATAACCTGCCGCGCCTGCGCCATCCCCACGCTACCTAAGCGCCAGTGTGGTTGCCTTGCGCTGGCGCTAAATCCCGGAATCGCCCCCTGCCAGTCAAGATTCAGCTTCAGCCGCTCCGGGCAATAAATAATATTCTGCAAAACCAGATCGTTAACGGAAGCGTAGGAGTGTTTATCGTCAGCATGAATGTAAAAGAGATCGCCACGGGTAATGCGATAAGGGCGATCGTTGAGTACATGCAGACCATTGCCGCGCCAGACAATTACCAGCTCACAAAAATCATGTGTATGTTCAGCAAAGACATCTTGCGGATAACGGTCAGCCACAGCGACTGCCTGCTGGTCGCTGGCAAAAAAATCATCTTTGAGAAGTTTTAACTGATGCGCCACCGTGGCTACCTCGGCCAGAGAACGAAGTTGATTATTCGCAATATGGCGTACAAATACGTTGAGAAGATTCGCGTTATTGCAGAAAGCCATCCCGTCCCTGGCGAATATTACGCGGTGACCAGTTAAACTCTCGGCGAAAAAGCGTCGAAAAGTGGTTACTGTCGCTAAATCCGCAGCGATAGGCGATGTCAGTAACGCTGGCCTCGCTGTGGCGTAGCAGATGTCGGGCTTTCATCAGTCGCAGGCGGTTCAGGTAACGCTGAGGCGTCAGTCCCGTTTTCTGCTTAAGCTGCCGATGTAGCGTACGCAGCGAAAGAGAAAATTGATCCGCCACGGCATCCCAATTTACCTCATCGGCAAAATGGTCCTCCAGCCAGGCCAGAAGCAAGTTGAGACGTGACGCGCTGTTTTCCAGGTTCTCCTGCAAACTGCTTTTACGCAGCAAGAGCAGTAATTGCATAAATAAGATCTCGCGACTGGCGGTCGAGGGTAAATCATTTTCCTCTTCCTGCTGTTCCATCTGTGCAACCAGCTGTCGCACCTGCTGCAACACGCTGTGGTTAACGCGCCAGTGAGACGGATACTGCCCATCCAGCTCTTGTGGCAGCAACTGATTCAGCCCGGCGAGAAACTGAAATCGATCCGGCGAGCGATACAGCACATTGGTCAGACACAGATTATCGGTATGTTCATACAGATGCCGATCATGATCGCGTACGAAACAGACCGTGCCACCGGTGATGGTATAGGGCTGCCCATTAAACACATGAATACCCGTGCCATGTTCGACAATCACAATTTCATGAAAATCATGATGATGTTCAGGAAAATCCGCCTGCGGGAGCCGGGGTTCTATCGCCACGGACGCGTTACCAGACGGAAAAAAATCCACACTATGTAATACGGTCATACTGGCCTCCTGATGTCGTCAACACGGCGAAATAGTAATCACGAGGTCAAGTTCTTACCTTAAATTTTCGACGGAAAACCACGTAAAAAACGTCGATTATTCAAGATACAGCGTGAATTTTCAGGAAATGCGGTGAACATCACATCACCACAATTCAGCAAATTGTGAACATCATCACGTTCATCTTTCCCTGGTTGCCAATGGCCCATTTTCCTGTCAGTAACGAGAAGGTCGCGAAGTCAGGCGCTTTTTAGACTGGTCGTAATGAAATTCAGCAGGATCACATTATGACCTTTCGCAATTGTGTCGCCGTCGATCTCGGCGCATCCAGTGGGCGCGTGATGCTGGCGCGTTACGAGCGTGAATGCCGCAGCCTGACGCTGCGCGAAATCCATCGTTTTAACAATGGGCTGCATAGCCAGAACGGTTATGTCACCTGGGATGTGGATAGCCTGGAAAGTGCCATTCGCCTTGGATTAAACAAGGTGTGCGAGGAAGGGATTCGTATCGATAGCATTGGGATTGATACCTGGGGCGTGGACTTTGTGCTGCTTGACCAACAGGGTCAGCGCGTGGGCCTGCCTGTTGCTTATCGCGATAGCCGCACCAATGGCCTGATGGCGCAGGCACAACAACAACTCGGCAAACGCAATATTTATCAACGTAGCGGCATCCAGTTTCTGCCCTTCAATACGCTTTATCAGTTGCATGCACTGACAGAGCAACAACCTGAACTTATTCCACACATTGCTCACGCTCTGCTGATGCCGGATTACTTCAGTTATCGCCTGACCGGCGAGATGAACTGGGAGTACACCAACGCCACGACCACGCAACTGGTCAATATCAATAGCGACGACTGGGACGAGTCGCTACTGGCGTGGAGCGGTGCCAACAAAGCCTGGTTTGGTCGCCCGACGCATCCGGGTAATGTCATAGGTCACTGGATTTGCCCGCAGGGTAATGAGATTCCGGTGGTCGCCGTTGCCAGCCATGATACCGCCAGCGCGGTTATCGCCTCGCCGTTAAACGGTTCACGCGCCGCTTATCTCTCTTCTGGCACCTGGTCATTGATGGGCTTCGAAAGCCAGACGCCATTTACCAATGACACGGCGCTGGCAGCCAATATCACCAACGAAGGCGGGGCGGAAGGTCGCTATCGGGTGCTGAAAAATATTATGGGCTTATGGCTGCTTCAGCGGGTGCTTCAGGAGCGGCAAATCAACGATCTTCCGGCGCTTATCGCCGCGACACAGGCACTGCCGGCTTGCCGCTTCACCATCAATCCCAATGACGATCGCTTTATTAATCCTGACGAGATGTGCAGCGAAATTCAGGCTGCGTGTCGGGAAACGGCGCAACCGA
Source organism: Escherichia sp. WS547 (assembly GCF_046486065.1). Taxonomy (NCBI): domain Bacteria; kingdom Pseudomonadati; phylum Pseudomonadota; class Gammaproteobacteria; order Enterobacterales; family Enterobacteriaceae; genus Escherichia; species Escherichia sp. WS547. Next base: position 32,810 of record NZ_JBJQMA010000021.1, read on the forward strand.
TCCCGGAAAGTGATGCTGAACTGGCGCGCTGTATTTTCGACAGTCTGGCGCTGCTGTATGCCGATGTGTTGCATGAACTGGCGCAGCTACGCGGTGAAGATTTCTCGCAACTGCATATTGTCGGCGGTGGCTGCCAGAACGCGCTGCTCAACCAGTTATGTGCTGATGCCTGCGGTATTCGGGTGATCGCCGGGCCTGTTGAAGCCTCGACGCTCGGCAATATCGGCATCCAGTTAATGACGCTGGATGAACTCAACAATGTGGATGATTTCCGTCAGGTCGTCAGCACCACCGCGAATCTGACCACCTTTACCCCTAATCCTGACAGTGAAATTGCCCACTATGTGGCGCAGATTCACTCTACACGACAGACAAAGGAGCTTTGCGCATGACCACTCAACTGGAACAGGCCTGGGAGCTGGCGAAACAGCGTTTCGCAGCGGTAGGGATTGATGTCGAGGAGGCGCTGCGCCAACTTGATCGTTTACCCGTGTCAATGCACTGCTGGCAAGGCGATGATGTTTCCGGTTTTGAAAACCCGGAAGGTTCGCTGACCGGGGGGATTCAGGCCACAGGTAATTATCCGGGCAAAGCGCGTAATGCCAGCGAGCTGCGTGCCGATCTGGAACAGGCTATGCGGCTGATTCCGGGGCCGAAACGGCTTAATTTACATGCCATCTATCTGGAATCAGACACGCCAGTCTCGCGCGACCAGATCAAACCAGAGCACTTCAAAAACTGGGTTGAATGGGCGAAAGCCAATCAGCTCGGTCTGGATTTTAACCCCTCCTGTTTTTCGCATCCGCTAAGCGCCGATGGCTTTACGCTTTCCCATGCCGACGACAGTATTCGCCAGTTCTGGATTGATCACTGCAAGGCCAGCCGCCGTGTTTCAGCCTATTTTGGCGAGCAACTTGGCACACCATCGGTGATGAACATCTGGATCCCGGATGGCATGAAAGATATCACCGTTGACCGTCTCGCCCCGCGTCAGCGTCTGCTGGCAGCTCTGGATGAGGTGATCAGCGAGAAGCTGGATCCGGCGCACCATATCGACGCCGTTGAGAGCAAATTGTTTGGTATTGGCGCGGAGAGCTACACGGTTGGCTCCAATGAGTTTTACATGGGGTATGCCACCAGCCGCCAGACGGCGCTGTGCCTGGACGCCGGGCATTTCCACCCGACTGAAGTGATTTCCGACAAGATTTCCGCCGCCATGCTGTATGTGCCGCAGTTGCTGCTGCACGTCAGCCGTCCGGTGCGCTGGGACAGCGATCACGTGGTGCTGCTGGATGATGAAACCCAGGCGATTGCCAGTGAGATTGTTCGTCACGATCTGTTCGACCGGGTACATATCGGTCTCGATTTCTTTGATGCCTCTATCAACCGCATTGCCGCGTGGGTCATTGGTACACGCAATATGAAAAAAGCCCTGCTGCGTGCGTTGCTGGAACCTACCGCTGAGCTGCGCAAGCTGGAAGCGGCGGGCGATTACAGTGCGCGTCTGGCACTGCTGGAAGAGCAGAAATCGTTGCCGTGGCAGGCGGTGTGGGAAATGTATTGTCAGCGTCACGATACCCCAGCAGGTAGCGAATGGCTGAAGAGCGTGCGGGCTTATGAAAAAGAAATTTTGAGCCAGCGTGGGTAAACACTGCCGGATGCGGCGCGAGCGCCTTATTCGGCCGACAGATCGTGCATCCGACAACACCGAATTTACAGGAACACCGAACATGCAAAACATTACTCAGTCCTGGTTTGTCCAGGGAATGATTAAAGCCACCACCGACGCCTGGCTGAAAGGCTGGGACGAGCGCAACGGCGGCAACCTGACGCTACGCCTGGATGACGCCGATATCGCGCCTTATCACGACAACTTTCATGCACAACCGCGCTATATCCCGCTCAGCCAGCCCATGCCTTTACTGGCAAATACACCGTTTATTGTCACCGGCTCCGGCAAATTCTTCCGCAACGTCCAGCTTGATCCTGCGGCTAACTTAGGCGTCGTAAAAGTCGACAGCGACGGCGCGGGCTACCACATTCTCTGGGGGCTAACTCACGAAGCCGTTCCAACCTCTGAACTCCCGGCGCACTTCCTCTCCCACTGCGAACGCATTAAAGCCACCAACGGTAAAGATCGGGTGATCATGCACTGCCATGCCACCAACCTGATCGCCCTTACCTACGTACTGGAAAACGACACCGCGGTCTTCACTCGCCAACTGTGGGAAGGCAGCACCGAATGTCTGGTAGTGTTCCCGGATGGCGTCGGCATTTTGCCGTGGATGGTGCCCGGCACCGACGAAATCGGCCAGGCGACCGCACAGGAAATGCAAAAACATTCGCTGGTGTTGTGGCCCTTCCACGGCGTCTTCGGCAGCGGTCCGACACTGGATGAAACATTCGGTTTAATCGACACCGCAGAAAAATCAGCACAAGTATTAGTGAAGGTTTATTCGATGGGCGGCATGAAACAGACCATCAGTCGTGAAGAGCTGATAGCGCTCGGCCAGCGTTTCGGCGTTACACCACTCGCCAGTGCGCTGGCGCTGTAAGGAGCAAACATGATCCGCAAAGCCTTTGTAATGCAGGTTAACCCCGACGCCCACGAAGAGTATCAGCGTCGGCATAACCCCATCTGGCCGGAACTGGAAGCAGTGTTGAAATCTCACGGTGCGCATAACTACGCCATTTACCTCGACAAAGCGCGTAATCTGCTGTTTGCCACGGTAGAGATTGAATCTGAAGAACGGTGGAATGCGGTAGCCAGCACTGATGTTTGCCAACGTTGGTGGAAATATATGACCGACGTTATGCCAGCTAACCCGGATAACAGCCCAGTCAGTAGCGAGCTGCAAGAAGTGTTTTACCTGCCATAATGAGTTGCGGTGCCGGAAAATATCCAGCACCGCGCCTTCATCAGAAGAAGTATTTAAAGCGAACGCGTGCGCCGTAACGGTCATCAGTATCATCACCGTGTTTTTTATCACCGTCGCTATCCAGAATGGAGTAATACGTCCCGAGGTAAATATTAAAGTTCTCCATATCCATCACATTAGCGAACTGATAAGACGCATGAATGGTGTGAATGGTGTACGTCCCTTCATCATCAATCCAGCAGTCGTTATCACAAACTACACCGCTGAATTCATCAATCTTATTGTGCGCGTAGATATAACCTAGCTCGAAACGTTTCCACAGCGCGTTAATCCCGGCAGTGAAATCTTTCTCATTATTAGCATCTAAATAGGCGGTATTAAGATTAACCACGACGCCATTTTCCGGATCCGTTTTCAGGCCATTCCAGGTCATGCTCATACCATAGCCGGTACGATCGGACTGATCGACAAAATTACCCTTGCTATCAGTATAACCATAAGCATTATTTACCACGTTCGCTTCCATCGCTGCGGAAACGGTAAATTCTTCCGTCGGCGACCAGGCAATTACCGGACGCAGATAAGCAACATTTTTCTGCTGCTCCATATCGCGTCCATGATAATTACCGTCATTATATAAAGATGTTCCGTCTTCAAGTAACGTGTTTAATTCAAAATACCAGTTATCAAGTTGTTTGCTGACGAGGAAATTACCGCCAGCGTTAGAGCGCCCGCGGCCCTCTTTCATCATATAGATATAACCGCTGCCATCGTCATAAAGATCGTTCGCAGTATTACCGGAATGTTCAACAAAGGTATCCTGATTCAGCGGGAACATATCGTAGGCTTCAAAACGGCCTACTTTGACCTTCCAGTCGTTTTCTTTGCCAAAGAAGAATACCGCATCATCGATATTTACTGAACCGTGCATGTCCCCCAGCGGTTGTGCGGAGAACCCGGCGAAATAGCCATTATCCAGTTTTCGCATACCATCAAAACCTAACAGAATACGACCATTGAGATTCCACTGTTCATTAGTGGGATCGCTATTCACATCAGCGTTGGTCATTGCCAGCAGGCCATGATTACTTTCCGCATCCATATTAAATTCTACATCGCCGTAGATTTTTAAATCGCCATAACCTGAGAGCAAAAGATTAGGTGAGGTGGAATTTTTCTTTGCAGATTCCGCCGTTGCCTGTCCATTTACCGGCGTATTGCCCTGGGCAGCCTTAATTTCGCGGATCTCAGCGGCTTGTTGTGTCTGCAGCTGTTTAACCTGGCTCTCTGCTTTTGCTGCCCGCATTTCTGCCGCTTCCAGGCGTTCTTCCAGCAATGCCATGCGTTGTTCCAGCGTTAAATGCTGTGTTTTTGCCATTCCGGTACTACATGCCAATAATAAACCGATGGCTAAAGATAATGTCGATTTTTTCATTATTTACGTTCCCTGAAATAAAAGAGACCCTACGCTTTCCAAAAGGAATACGTATATAGAGAAATATAAGGTGTGCACTTTCGAATTTTTAATCCAACTTCAGCAGGCCTATGGATAGTATCCCGCTGCATAATATGAGTAAATCCGCTGATTTCCTGGAACGTGAGGAATATAACAATAGTGCCGTTTTTAACCAAATATCGTAAAAAATATTAGATATAATTCACGCTGACTCATAAGCCACAAATATAAATAACCTTGCTGCAAAACATGTGCGGCAGTTAAACATTCACAACATCATTAAATAATGATTTTTTATTCACTGCATTTATTTTGCCCATCAATATGTGCCTTACACCGCAAAATTTATCCTTCACTCTGCCTTATATTGTCACGACTTCACGACATATCCGCGCTCATCACAAAACCGCCCCGCCGTTACAATTAACTATAATATTTTTTCATGGAGTCCAATAATGGCAGCACTTACTGCAAGCTGTATTGACCTGAATATTCAGGGCAATGGCACTTATTCCGTTCTGAAGCAGTTGGCGACAATGGCGTTACAAAACGGTTTTATCACCGACTCACATCAATTCCTGCAAACCCTGCTGCTGCGCGAAAAAATGCACTCCACGGGATTTGGTTCCGGTGTCGCCGTGCCGCACGGTAAAAGCGCCTGCGTTAAACAACCGTTCGTGTTATTCGCCCGCAAAGCGCAGGCCATTGACTGGAAAGCCAGCGATGGCGAAGACGTCAATTGCTGGATCTGCCTCGGTGTGCCGCAAAGTGGCGAAGAGGATCAGGTCAAAATCATCGGCACGCTATGCCGCAAAATTATCCACCAGGATTTTATCGACCAACTGCGACAGGGCGACGCCGACCAGGTGCTTGCTTTGTTAAATCAAACCCTCAGCTCATAAGGACGTGGCGATGGAGTCATCCTTACGTATTGTCGCGATCACCAACTGCCCCGCCGGGATCGCTCACACCTACATGGTGGCGGAAGCCCTGGAACAGAAAGCCCGTTCTCTCGGCCATACCATAAAAGTGGAAACTCAAGGATCAAGCGGCGTCGAAAACCGCTTATCCAGCGAAGAGATTGCCGCTGCCGATTACGTGATTTTCGCCACCGGGCGTGGCCTGAGCGGTGACGATCGCGCGCGATTTGCCGGGAAAATGGTTTATGAGATTGCCATCTCCCAGGCGCTGAAAAATATCGACCAGATTTTCAGTGAATTACCGACAAACTCACAACTTTTTGCCGCAGATAGCGGCGTGAAGCTCGGCAAACAGGAAGTGCAAAGTGGCAGCGTAATGAGCCATCTGATGGCGGGTGTCTCTGCGGCGCTGCCGTTTGTCATCGGTGGCGGTATCCTGGTGGCGCTTGCCAACATGCTGGTGCAGTTCGGTTTGCCGTATACCGATATGTCGAAAGGCGCGCCGTCGTTTACCTGGGTGGTTGAATCCATCGGTTATCTCGGCTTCACCTTTATGATCCCCATCATGGGCGCTTATATTGCCTCGTCGATTGCCGATAAACCCGCTTTCGCTCCGGCGTTTCTGGTTTGCTATCTGGCGAATGACAAAGCCCTGCTCGGCACCCAGTCTGGCGCGGGCTTCCTCGGCGCGGTGGTGCTGGGGCTGGCGATTGGCTATTTCGTCTTCTGGTTCCGTAAAGTGCGCCTTGGCAAAGCATTACAACCGCTGCTCGGTTCCATGCTGATCCCGTTCGTCACTCTGCTGGTTTTCGGCGTACTGACTTACTACGTTATCGGACCGGTGATGTCCGACCTCATGGGCGGGTTGCTGCACTTCCTGAACACCATTCCTCCGTCAATGAAGTTTGCGGCAGCGTTTTTGGTCGGTGCGATGCTGGCGTTCGATATGGGCGGCCCTATCAATAAAACCGCCTGGTTCTTCTGCTTCTCACTGCTGGAAAAACACATTTACGACTGGTACGCCATCGTCGGCGTTGTCGCGCTGATGCCGCCTGTCGCGGCGAGTCTTGCGACGTTCATTGCGCCCAAACTGTTTACTCAACAGGAAAAAGAAGCCGCCAGTAGCGCCATTGTGGTCGGTGCCACGGTCGCGACCGAACCGGCTATTCCTTACGCTCTGGCGGCACCACTGCCAATGATTACCGCCAATACGCTGGCGGGCGGCATTACCGGCGTGCTGGTGATCGCTTTCGGAATCAAACGACTGGCACCTGGTTTGGGTATCTTTGACCCGCTGATCGGCCTGATGTCGCCGGTGGGTTCGTTTTATCTGGTGCTGGCGATTGGCCTCGCGCTGAACATTTCATTCATTATCGTCCTGAAAGGATTGTGGTTACGCCGCAAAGCGAAAGCCGCGCAACAGGAGCTTGTCCATGAACATTGAGTTACTGCAACAGTTGTGCGAAGCCAGCGCCGTCAGCGGCGATGAACAGGAAGTTCGCGACATTCTGATAAACACGCTGGAACCTTGCGTTAATGAGATCACCTTTGATGGTCTGGGCAGCTTTGTTGCCCGTAAGGGAAATAAAGGTCCAAAAGTTGCCGTTGTCGGGCATATGGATGAAGTCGGCTTTATGGTCACCCACATCGACGAGAGCGGTTTTCTGCGTTTTACCACCATTGGCGGCTGGTGGAATCAGTCGATGCTCAACCACCGGGTAACCATACGCACACACAAGGGATTTAAAATCCCTGGTGTGATTGGTTCCGTCGCGCCTCATGCGTTAACGGAAAAGCAAAAGCAACAACCGCTGTCATTTGATGAGATGTTCATTGATATTGGCGCGAACAGTCGCGAAGAAGCAGAAAAACGCGGCGTGGAAATTGGCAATTTTATTAGCCCGGAAGCCAATTTTGCCTGCTGGGGCGAAGATAAAGTGGTCGGCAAGGCGCTGGATAATCGCATCGGCTGCGCAATGATGGCTGAGCTATTGCAGACGGTGAATAACCCCGAAATTACGCTGTATGGCGTTGGCAGTGTGGAAGAAGAAGTTGGGCTACGCGGGGCGCAAACCTCGGCTGAACACATTAAACCGGATGTGGTGATCGTGCTGGATACCGCTGTCGCAGGTGATGTTCCAGGCATTGATAACATTAAATATCCGCTGAAACTGGGCAACGGGCCGGGGCTGATGCTGTTTGACAAGCGCTACTTCCCCAACCAGAAACTGGTAGCAGCGTTAAAAAGCTGTGCCACGCAGAATGATTTACCGCTGCAATTTTCCACTATGAAAACCGGTGCGACGGATGGCGGGCGCTACAACGTGATGGGTGGCGGTCGCCCGGTTGTTGCGCTGTGCCTGCCAACGCGTTATCTGCACGCCAACAGCGGCATGATTTCAAAAGCCGATTACGATGCTCTGCTCACGTTGATACGGGATTTTCTGACCACCTTAACCGCGGAGAAAGTCAACGCGTTTAGCCAGTTCCGTCAGGTGGATTAATGCTAAACGAACGCCAGTTAAAGATTGTCGATCTGCTGGAGCAACAGCCACGCACGCCTGGCGAGCTGGCGCAACAGACTGGCGTTTCTGGTAGGACCATTCTGCGTGATATTGACTATCTCAACTTTACCCTTAACGGCAAAGCCCGCATTTCCGCCAGTGGCAACGCGGGCTATCAGCTGGAAATCTTCGAGCGCCGCAGCTTTTTTCAGTTGCTGCAAAAGCACGATAACGACGATCGGCTGCTGGCGCTGCTATTACTGAATACCTTCACTCCCCGTGCGCAACTCGCCTCGGCGCTTAATTTGCCAGAAACGTGGGTAGCAGAGCGCCTGCCCCGCCTGAAACAGCGCTATGAACGCGGTTTTTGTCTCGCTAGTCGCCCTGGTTTGGGCCATTTCATTGATGAGACAGAAGAGAAACGCATTATTTTGCTGGCGAATCTTTTACGCAAAGATCCGTTTTTAATTCCTCTGGCGGGCGTAACACGAGACAACCTTCAGCAATTATCCACGGTCTGCGACAACCAACACCGCTGGCCGCTGATGCAGGGTGATTATCTCTCCAGCCTGATTCTGGTGATTTACGCCCTGCGTAATCAACTGACCGATGAGTGGCCGCAATATCCCGGTGACGAGATAAAACAAATCGTTGAACAAAGCGGCCTGTTTCTTGGTGATAACGCTGTAAGAACCCTGACGGGGTTGATAGAGAAACAGCATCAACAGGCGCAGGTTATTTGTGTCGATAATGTGCTGGCATTGCTGCAAAGGGTGCCGGGCATTGCGTCATTGAATATTATTGATACGCAACTGGTTGAGAATATTACCGGGCATTTATTACGTTGCCTTGCCGCGCCGGTGTGGATAGGTGAGCACCGCCAAAGCAGCATGAATAACCTGAAAGCCGCCTGGCCTGCGGCCTTTGATATGAGTCTGCACTTTATTACGCTACTGCGTGAACAACTCGATATTCCCCTTTTCGACAGCGATCTGATCGGTTTGTATTTTGCCTGTGCGCTGGAACGGCATCAAAACGAACGCCAGCCGATCATTTTGCTCTCGGACCAGAACGCGATTGCCACCATTAATCAGCTCGCCATTGAGCGCGATGTTTTACATTGTCGGGTGATTATTGCCCGTAGCTTAAGCGAACTTGTTGCCATTCGCGAAGAGATTGAGCCGTTATTGATCATTAATAACAGCCATTATTTACTGGATGATGCGGTCAATAATTGCATCATCGTAAAAAATATCATTACGGCTGCCGGTATCGAACAAATAAAACATTTTCTGGCGACGGCATTTATTCGCCAGCAACCGGAGCGTTTTTTTTCTGCCCCCGGAAGTTTTCATTATTCGAATGTACGTGGTGAAAGCTGGCAACATATTACCCGGCAAATTTGTGCGCAATTAGTGACGCAACACCACATTACCGCCGATGAAGTACAACGGATCATCGCCCGCGAAAGCGAAGGCGAAAACCTGATTGTTAATCGTCTCGCCATCCCACATTGCTGGAGCGAACAGGAACGCCGTTTTCGTGGATTTTTTATTACCCTCGCCCAACCGGTTGAGGTGAATAACGAAGTAGTTAACCATGTGCTGATCGCCTGTGCCGCCGCCGATGCGCGTCATGAGCTAAAAATATTCAGCTATCTGGCAAGCGTATTGTGTCAGCATCCGGCAGAGGTTATTGCCGGGTTAACAGGATATGAGGCATTTATGGAGTTACTTCACAAGGGGTGAACTGTGTCGGATGCGCCGCATCCGACACTGCATTTATCACCAAAATCAAAAACGTTTAACGCAGGCTATTATAGTCATCGACCATTTCGTTGTACTCGCGTAACGCTCGCGGAAATGAGTCGTCGACCATCCAGCTTGTGTTTGCATCCTGAAGTTGCTCTTTATCCCAGTCAGAGTACGGAACTTTATCTCTGACGCGGCGAACATATTTTTTAGCCTCGAGTTGATACTGGTCTGCCGAATTAATGAACGAGAAATTCATACCGCCTTTATCCGCTTCTTTGGCCTGCGCCACCAGCGTTTCCAGTTCAGAGACTTTCTTCATTGCCGCATCAACATCAAACTTCTCTTGCGAAATCAGGTTATTAATTTGTTTCGCTGAAATCATGACTGCCAGAGAGTAGTAGTGGAATGTTTTCCCTTCTCTTTGTTCAATATTTTTCAGTTCCGCAAGCTGGCGCTTATCGTTAATTTCCTGAATCGCCGCATGATAAGATTCTGCTACAGGTTCAAAGGCTTCAAGATTTTTTAAGAATGTCTGGTGCAGCGTTTTCCCTTTCGCAAACGCATCGTCTTTATAATTTTCCTGGGTGTAATATTTATCCATTTCGTTAATGGTATTACCCAACGCCACGGCAGTATCAATATAACTTACCGCCACGCCATCAATAGGTTGCAGCGCAGGCGTTAACGCCACTACACGCGCTTTGTTTATAAATAAAATAATAAAATTCACGAAATGAATAAGTCCTGCAATTTAATATATATCGCAGGACTTATTTTAATTAATTGCTCAAACGCTGCGGATGGGTATAAACCGTTGCCCGACCCGGTTTACAAAAACCTACCAGTGTCAGATTACAGCGCTCAGCCACTTCTACAGCAAGCGTGGTCGCGGCAGACACCGCAAACAAAATCTCTACGCCGCACATCGCCGACTTTTGCACCATTTCATAACTGGCACGGCTGGAAACCAGTACCGCACCTTGCTGCCAGCTTTCCCCTTCTTGTGACCGGCGGCCTAACAGTTTGTCCAGCGCCACATGGCGACCCACGTCTTCATGCCCGCCGACCAGTTCGCCAGATGGCAACATCCATGCAGCGGCGTGAGTACAACCAGTCAGTTGCCCCACTGGCTGGAAATCATTGAGATGACGTAATGCATCATCCAGTTTGTTGAGATCAAACGTCTGGGTGAACGGCAGCGGCTGCACCGGTTTACCGATATCGTTAAGCTGTTCTACACCGCATACGCCACAGCCCGTACGTCCCGCCAGCGCCCGGCGGCGCTCCTTCAACCCCATAAAGCGGCGGCTGGAAAGCTCAATTTGCACTTCCAGACCATTACAGGAAGGAACGACATCCATACCGAAGATATCGCGCGGACTTTCGATAATCCCCTCGGAAAGCGAAAAACCGAGCGCAAAGTACTCAAGGTCTTTGGGCGACGCCATCATCACCACATGCGAAATGCCGTTGTAGACCAGCGCAACGGGAACTTCTTCCGCGACCTCATCTAACCGTGGGTGTTGTAAATCATCACGCCGCCATAACTCAATTTGACGAACACCTGTGACATTTGTCACATTTTCGATTTCTTTTTGCTGTGTTTTTTTCACTTTCTCTTAACCAGATAAGAACACACACACCAACATTATGGTATTCTGTTACAAACCCTTCCTGGATGGAGGGAAATTGAGCCAATTCTGGACCTTTGCGGCCCCTTCCGCAAAGAAAAATAACTCCCACTCCCTGCACACGCAGCAAGCGAATGTAAATGGGACGTGACAATGTCGAAACAAGGAGCAATCCATGCAGGTCAGCAGAAGGCAGTTCTTTAAGATCTGCGCTGGCGGTATGGCAGGCACCACGGCAGCGGCACTGGGTTTTGCACCCAGCGTAGCACTCGCGGAAACCCGGCAGTATAAACTGCTGCGCACCCGCGAAACCCGTAATACCTGCACCTATTGTTCCGTAGGCTGTGGGCTGTTGATGTACAGCCTCGGTGACGGAGCAAAAAACGCCAAAGCATCTATCTTCCATATCGAAGGCGATCCGGATCACCCGGTCAACCGCGGTGCACTTTGTCCGAAAGGCGCTGGCCTGGTGGATTTCATCCACTCCGAAAGCCGTCTGAAGTTTCCGGAATACCGTGCGCCAGGTTCTGATAAATGGCAGCAAATCAGTTGGGAAGAGGCGTTTGATCGCATCGCCAAACTGATGAAAGAAGACCGCGATGCTAACTACATTGCGCAAAACGCCGAAGGCGTGACTGTTAACCGCTGGCTCTCCACCGGGATGCTTTGTGCTTCCGCGTCGAGTAACGAAACCGGCTATTTAACGCAAAAATTCTCCCGCGCGCTGGGGATGCTCGCGGTCGACAACCAGGCGCGTGTCTGACACGGACCAACGGTAGCAAGTCTTGCTCCAACATTTGGTCGCGGTGCGATGACCAACCACTGGGTCGACATCAAGAACGCCAACCTCGTCGTGGTGATGGGCGGTAATGCCGCTGAAGCTCACCCGGTCGGGTTCCGCTGGGCGATGGAAGCCAAAATTCACAACGGCGCGAAGCTGATTGTGATCGATCCTCGCTTTACGCGTACGGCGGCGGTGGCTGACTACTATGCCCCTATTCGTTCCGGTACTGACATTGCTTTCCTGTCAGGCGTATTGCTGTACCTGCTGAACAATGAAAAATTCAACCGCGAATATACCGAAGCCTATACCAACGCTAGCCTTATCGTGCGTGAGGATTACGGCTTTGAAGATGGCCTGTTCACCGGCTACGACGCGGAAAAACGCAAGTACGATAAATCCTCCTGGACTTACGAACTGGACGAAAACGGCTTCGCCAAACGCGATACCACGCTGCAACATCCGCGCTGCGTGTGGAACTTGCTGAAACAGCACGTTTCCCGCTACACGCCAGATGTGGTTGAAAACATCTGTGGTACGCCAAAAGACGCGTTCCTGAAAGTCTGCGAATACATCGCCGAAACCAGTGCACACGATAAAACTGCCTCGTTCCTGTATGCCCTCGGCTGGACGCAACACTCCGTTGGTGCGCAAAACATTCGTACGATGGCGATGATCCAGCTGCTGCTCGGCAATATGGGGATGGCCGGCGGCGGCGTTAACGCCCTGCGCGGTCACTCCAATATTCAGGGGCTGACGGACCTGGGGCTGCTGTCGCAGAGCCTGCCGGGTTACATGACGCTGCCAAGCGAGAAGCAGACCGATCTGCAAACCTACCTTACCGCCAACACGCCAAAACCGCTGCTGGAAGGCCAGGTAAACTACTGGGGCAACTACCCGAAATTCTTCGTCTCTATGATGAAGGCCTTCTTTGGTGATAAAGCGACGGCGGAAAATAGCTGGGGCTTTGACTGGTTGCCGAAGTGGGATAAAGGCTACGACGTCCTGCAATACTTCGAGATGATGAAAGAAGGCAAGGTCAATGGCTATATCTGCCAGGGCTTTAACCCTGTTGCCTCATTCCCGAACAAAAACAAAGTGATCGGTTGTCTGTCGAAACTGAAGTTCCTCGTCACCATCGACCCGCTGAACACTGAAACCTCTAACTTCTGGCAGAACCACGGTGAGCTGAACGAAGTTGACTCGTCGAAGATCCAGACCGAAGTGTTCCGTCTGCCATCGACCTGCTTCGCGGAAGAGAACGGTTCAATCGTTAACTCAGGTCGCTGGTTGCAGTGGCACTGGAAAGGTGCGGACGCCCCTGGGATTGCGCTGACTGACGGCGAGATCCTCTCCGGTATCTTCCTGCGCTTGCGCAAGATGTATGCCGAACAGGGTGGCGCGAACCCGGACCAGGTGCTGAACATGACCTGGAACTACGCCATCCCGCATGAGCCGAAGTCGGAAGAAGTGGCGATGGAGAGCAACGGTAAGGCGCTGGCCGATATTACCGATCCGGCAACCGGTGCGGTTATCGTCAAGAAAGGCCAACAACTTAGCTCGTTCGCCCAACTGCGCGATGACGGTACCACCTCCTGTGGCTGCTGGATTTTCGCCGGTAGCTGGACGCCAGAGGGCAACCAGATGGCGCGTCGTGATAACGCCGATCCGTCTGGCCTCGGTAACACGCTGGGCTGGGCATGGGCATGGCCGCTTAACCGCCGCATTCTGTATAACCGCGCCTCCGCAGATCCGCAGGGTAACCCGTGGGATCCGAAGCGTCAGTTGCTGAAATGGGACGGCACTAAGTGGACCGGCTGGGATATTCCGGACTACAGCGCAGCGCCTCCGGGCAGTGGCGTTGGGCCGTTTATCATGCAGCAGGAAGGCATGGGGCGTCTGTTTGCCCTCGATAAGATGGCGGAAGGTCCGTTCCCGGAACACTACGAGCCGTTTGAAACGCCGCTGGGAACTAACCCGCTGCATCCAAACGTTATCTCGAACCCGGCTGCACGTATCTTTAAAGACGACGCCGAAGCATTGGGTAAAGCCGATAAGTTCCCGTATGTCGGAACCACCTATCGTCTGACCGAGCACTTCCACTACTGGACCAAACACGCGCTGTTGAACGCGATTTTGCAACCAGAGCAGTTTGTGGAAATCGGTGAGTCGCTGGCGAATAAACTTGGCATTGCCCAGGGCGATACAGTGAAAGTCTCCTCCAACCGTGGCTATATAAAAGCCAAAGCGGTGGTGACCAAACGTATTCGCACGCTGAAAGCGAACGGCAAAGATATCGATACCATCGGTATTCCGATTCACTGGGGCTATGAAGGTGTTGCGAAAAAAGGCTTTATTGCCAATACGTTAACGCCATTCGTTGGTGATGCGAACACGCAGACGCCAGAGTTTAAGTCCTTCCTTGTGAATGTGGAAAAGGTGTAACGGAGACGACATATGGCTTATCAATCTCAAGATATCATTCGTCGTTCCGCGACTAACGGTCTGACCCCCGCGCCTCAGGCGCGGGACTTCCAGGAAGAAGTGGCGAAACTCATCGACGTCACCACCTGTATCGGCTGTAAAGCCTGTCAGGTGGCGTGTTCAGAGTGGAACGACATTCGCGATACCGTCGGCAATAACATTGGGGTGTACGACAACCCCAATGATTTAAGTGCCAAATCGTGGACGGTGATGCGCTTCTCGGAAGTGGAACAGAACGACAAACTGGAATGGCTGATCCGCAAAGACGGCTGTATGCACTGTTCCGATCCAGGCTGCCTGAAAGCGTGCCCGGCGGAAGGAGCAATTATTCAGTATGCCAACGGTATCGTCGACTTCCAGTCCGAGCAGTGCATCGGCTGCGGTTATTGCATTGCGGGCTGTCCGTTCGACATTCCGCGCCTCAACCCGGAAGACAACCGCGTCTACAAATGTACGCTGTGCGTTGACCGCGTGGTGGTTGGGCAAGAACCGGCCTGCGTGAAGACCTGCCCAACGGGCGCGATTCACTTCGGTACGAAAGAGTCGATGAAAACGCTGGCGAGCGAGCGCGTGGCGGAGCTGAAAACTCGCGGTTACGACAATGCGGGTCTGTACGATCCGGCAGGCGTTGGTGGTACACACGTTATGTACGTGCTGCACCATGCTGACAAGCCAAATCTGTATCATGGCTTGCCGGAGAACCCGGAAATCAGCGAAACCGTGAAATTCTGGAAAGGCATCTGGAAACCGCTCGCAGCTGTTGGCTTTGCGGCTACCTTCGCAGCCAGTATCTTCCACTACGTGGGTGTCGGTCCGAACCGTGCGGATGAGGAAGAGAATAATCTGCACGAAGAGAAAGACGAGGAGCGCAAATGAAACGACGTGACACCATCGTGCGCTACACCGCGCCGGAACGTATCAACCACTGGATCACCGCCTTCTGCTTCATCCTGGCGGCGGTGAGCGGGCTGGGCTTTTTGTTCCCGTCCTTCAACTGGTTGATGCAAATCATGGGCACACCGCAGCTGGCGCGAATTCTGCACCCGTTTGTCGGCGTGGTTATGTTTGCCTCGTTCATCATCATGTTTTTCCGTTACTGGCATCACAACCTAATCAATCGGGATGATATCTTTTGGGCGAAGAATATTCGTAAGATCGTCGTCAACGAGGAAGTAGGTGACACCGGGCGTTATAACTTCGGTCAGAAATGCGTTTTCTGGGCGGCGATTATTTTCCTGGTTCTGCTGCTGGTGAGCGGCGTGATTATCTGGCGTCCTTATTTTGCGCCTGCTTTCTCAATCCCGGTGATCCGATTCGCGTTAATGCTGCATTCATTTGCCGCAGTGGCGTTAATTGTGGTTATCATGGTGCATATCTACGCCGCCCTTTGGGTGAAAGGCACGATTACCGCCATGGTGGAAGGATGGGTTACCAGCGCCTGGGCGAAGAAACATCACCCGCGCTGGTACCGTGAGGTCCGCAAGACAACGGAAAAGAAAGCTGAATGAGTATTCGCATAATCCCGCAAGATGAGCTGGGTTCGAGCGAGAAACGTACGGCGGATATGATTCCGCCGTTATTGTTCCCTCGGCTCAAGAATTTATACAACCGCCGCGCCGAGCGTCTGCGCGAGCTGGCAGAAAATAATCCGCTGGGTGATTACCTGCGCTTTGCTGCGCTTATCGCCCACGCCCAGGAAGTGGTGCTGTACGACCATCCGCTGGAGATGGATCTGACCGCGCGCATTAAAGAAGCCAGCGCACAGGGCAAGCCCCCGCTGGATATTCACGTTCTGCCGCGTGATAAGCACTGGCAAAAGCTGCTGATGGCGCTGATTGCTGAGCTGAAACCTGAAATGAGCGGCCCGGCGCTGGCAGTGATTGAGAATCTGGAGAAGGCATCGACTCAGGAGCTGGAAGATATGGCCAGCGCACTGTTTGCCTCTGATTTCTCGTCCGTCAGCAGCGATAAAGCGCCGTTTATCTGGGCTGCGCTGTCGCTCTACTGGGCGCAGATGGCTAATCTGATCCCCGGCAAAGCCCGCGCTGAATACGGCGAACAACGTCAATATTGCCCGGTATGTGGCTCTATGCCGGTGTCCAGCATGGTGCAAATTGGCACCACTCAGGGTCTGCGTTACCTGCACTGCAACCTGTGTGAAACCGAATGGCACGTAGTGCGCGTAAAATGCAGCAACTGCGAGCAGAGCGGCAAACTGCATTACTGGTCGCTGGATGACGAACAGGCCGCGATTAAAGCCGAAAGCTGCGATGACTGCGGCACTTACCTGAAGATTCTTTATCAGGAAAAAGAACCGAAAGTTGAAGCCGTGGCAGATGACCTCGCCTCTCTGGTACTGGACGCGCGAATGGAGCAAGAAGGCTATGCTCGTAGTTCCATCAACCCGTTCCTGTTTCCGGGTGAAGGGGAGTAATCTCTGACGTTTTCCGGGTGGCGCAGGTCGCCCGGATTACAGTTCATAGGGTGTGACGACACCATCTCTCTTATTCCGCGTTACCACCTCAAGCTATGCTGCCAGTGCCTGTTTTGCCTCAATTTTCACACTGAACAAATCGATAACAATATCGATATCAAATAGCCAAATCTTTTTGCCATTACCATTCCTCGCGCAGCTTACGCTGGTATTCGACACCATCTTCCTCACTCCCTTGCCAGATGCCAAAAGCACTGGCTCTTGCTGTTTGCGATTGATTTACCAGGTATTGATCTACCGCTTCCCGTAATAGCTCCGCACGAGGAAGATTATGCTGCACCTCGAGATCATCAAGTTGCTTAAACAACTCATTCGATAAATTGAGTAAAATTCTGCCCATATCTATACCTGCCAGAGAGTTCATAAATATCTCGCCCATATCATTTTTGAATCTATGGAGAGAAAAGTACCCTTGTCGAATCTTTAAAGAAAGCGTATTTACGCATCACTTTTTATTTTTGCGAGGCGTTTTCCAGATATGATGTAACAGTTGCAGTTATTATAAGTTCAAGTAAAACAGCCTTGTATTAATACCAGAATAAGGGCATCTGTTTTTTTATATTCAAGAATGAAAAATTTTTGTCATTCCTTATGCTCCTTACACTGATCATCAACACCAACTACCTCCCCCTTTTGCCTGCCTCCCTTTGCTTTACGCACCGGGAATTGCTGACGTTCCAGATATTGCTCTACCGCTTCGCGTAAAATTGCAGATCGTGAAACCTTACGCCAGCCCCTAAGCTTGTTCAGCCGTTTAATTGCCTCTTCTGATAAATGAAGAAAAACCGTATTCATCGCCATTACCACCACCTTACATATATTACTCATTAATGTATGTGCGAAAATTACGCCGAAAAATCATTTAAAAAAAGCGGATTTTTGCATGTCGTTTTGTTTTTGCGAGACGGCATCCAAAGATAATGTAACAGTTGCAGTTATTTCAATTGTTACTCAAAAATGGTTTAGTAATAACCCAGGATGGTTTATTACTTTTAATTAAGCGGGGACACATCTACAGAAAAGAAACAACAAATAATAAGGATGAATTATGGGTGCTATAAATATTTTATATTCAAGAATATTTTTTTGATTGGGTGTTCATTTGCTTCATCAGGATGGTGTACCCGAAAAAGTCAGCAGCTTTACCGCACCAGGGTTTAAGGTGAAATCTACCATTCATAACTGACCGGTCAGTGCCGCACCAACCGGTCTTTAATTGTTAGTAGTAGTAAATTTGTGGATAACAGTCCGGGAACCAGACGATTCCTTCTGGATCATCCCCCTGCATTACCCGATGACATTGGCGTCGATCATCTGCGCGACGGCGAAGCGTAGTATAGAGCCGCTTCCATTCATGATCGCCCGGTGTACTGTAGTTTACCCAACAATCCATTGAAGGGTGACGCCATTTACCTGTAAGTGTTGGGATCCCTGAATGATTATGTGGCTTCGCTTTACCATTACGATCCCTATCTTTACGCGTATTAAGCGTGGACATTTTTAGTCTCCTGTTAAGAGTTCTAAAAATGTGCTTCCTTAAAATAGTTCATCATTTTCCCTTAATTCGCATAGCGTGCTTTTGCACGAATTTCCGATACGCGGGGACCATTATGATAGCGTCGATGCCCACACATCCAACAAGAACAAATACAGGGAGTACGAAAGCAAATACCTGATGCTTTTTTGCTTCCATCGCCTGCAGTGCGATAACGGCAGCGGATTTTTTTTAATCGCGCCATATGATGGCGACGTTCAGCACGATTACGGGTCATAGTAAAACTCCTGAGCAGGCGGCACTATGCCGCTTTCATAGGAGTTCTGAATGCTGGTGCTTTCTGTATGGCATAACCATGCCTCTAACGGTTAAGTGCCTGCAGCACATGTTGCGGATCATTGGCAATCGCTCGCAGCAAAGCCTTTGCAGGCCCAGTCGGTGAACGTCGCCCCTGCTCCCAGTTACGCAACGTGTCTACGCTTACGGAAATAAGTTCGGCAAATTTAGATTGTGACAACCCTGAAGCGCGGCGTATTTCTTTGATTTTCATAGCATCAACTTCAAAAGTCCGTGAAGGGTGTCGCGTTCCTTCAATAATTTCATTCATCTGGGCCATGCTGTGAGTCAACCGCTCAAAAAGTGCCTTATCCATTTACCACCTCGTATTTAACAACCGGAGCATTGCTTTTTCCTGGGGAGACAGATCATCTTTAATACCCTTACGATAAATAAGCAGTAATCTGATCTCATAATGTTTAACCTGATGAAAGTAAATAACCCTGACACCAGCACGTTTCCCCTTTCCTCCTGACACCCATCGAACCTTTCTTAACCCACCAGTTTCAGGTATTACCTCACCATAGTCAGGATTCAAGGCCAGGAAAAACTGAAAACGACTGAATTCATCGTCGGTCAGCAGTTTTTGAACATCTTCAGTAAAAATTTCCGTTTCGATGAAGAGCATAATTATACGCCATTGGCTTAGAGTAACAATCCTTTTTGTACGTCATTGACGTACCCTTGAAACCACTAGCTTACTGATAGTGCTCCAGCAAAACCACGTCTCTGCCGGGTTTGTCTTTACATTTGCGAGGCGCTTTCCAGATTTTTCACGCCCGTGAATTTCCCTGTATCCATCCAGCAAAAACGGGTGTATAAAACTGTACATTCATACAGCAAAATGAGTTCTACTATGGCACTGGAAAAAGGAATTGCAGAGTTAGTCGAAGAGTTTATCGCTGCGGGTCGCCCCTCATCGCGTCAACAAAGTATTGCGCAGCGCAGGGAGGGCTATATCGCCAGCGCTGTCCTTGCGGGTGAGACAGAAACGCGGGTAGATATTCAGACTATCGAACTTGAAGGGATGATCTTACGAATAGTGTCACCGCTGAATGCCCCGACATTACTCCCGACGATAATTTATTACTACGGTGGCTGTTTTGTTAGCGGCGGGTTCGCAACTCACGACAACCAGCTGCGCCAGTTAGCCTATTACGGGCAATGTCGGGTTATTGCCGTCCAGTATCGGCTGGCACCGGAACAGACTTTCCCCGCCGCCCATGATGATGCGCAACGAGGTGCAGAATTAGTCTGGCAACACGCCGAACGACTCGGCGTTGATAAACAACGGATAACTCTTGCCGGTGACAGTGCGGGCGGACATCTGGCGCTGGTAACTGCTTTGCGATTAAAGCGTGCTGGCGAGTGGCAACCGGCACAACTCATCTTAATTTATCCCATGCTTGATGCGACTGCGCATTTCGAAAGCTACATACGCAATGGTCACGATTACATCATCACACGCGACACTTTACTGAGCGGCTTTGAGATGTATCTGCCAGGCATTGAACGCAGGCATCCTGAAGCCAGCCCTCTTTGGCGCGATGATTTCAATGGCTTGCCACCTGTACATATCATTACCGCTGAATACGACCCACTTTGCGATGAAGGTGAAGCGTTGTATCACCGCATGACAGGGCAAGGAGTGCAATGCACCTGCCAACGCTACCTTGGCGTTATCCACGGATTTTTTCAGTTAGGTGGTATCAGTGAGGCTGCGCGATCGGCGCTGCGGGATGTGGCCTGGAGAGCGGGAAGGTAACTCCTGTGAAAGCGGCACTATGCCGCTTTCACAGGAGTTCTGAATGCTGGTGCTTTCTGTATGGCTTCGCCATGCCCCTCGCAGCTAAGTGCCTGCGCACATCTCTCTTTGTATGTCATTTTTGCAATACATTGTCCGAATTCTGATAATCCTAATGAGTTTTACCCGTCAGACTCCCATCCCTACGGTATACGAGCTAGATTCATGAATGAAATCGACATTTTTAAAAAACGAATCTTGTAAAACATCCGTGTTGATATTACCTTGCAATCCAACATTAAATTTGTTAGAGAGATGAAGAACTCGAATATCAAAAAGGTCTTTTAACATCATTAATTCTTTGGCTGTTAATGAATCGCAACTAAAATATCCCTGTTGATCAAAAAGCTTTTCTATTTCTCTACCATCGGCGAGGCGTTTTTCAAGGAGTGTTTGCAACATCGAGTTACCAAGGACAATGGATATCGTGCGATCTTTCGCAGATTTACACCCCATCACAACGGCAACATTCGTATCCCCCTCAGGAGTTTCATTTATCGCCGTCGCTAAAATGGTGGTCAAACACGCAAACGGAACTGTATTTCTTTCGTGATTTAATTTATCTACCAGCTCATTCCATTTATCAAAAGCCGGGCGATATTTGTTGCGCACAGAAGCATCCAACTGGGTAAACAATTGAGCCATGCGATTTTTTATCATCTCGATATCCGGAGAACCAGAAAGACTTTGCGCATAATACGGTCCTGATGATGTTGCATACATTAAAGCCGAGCCCACACCTGTCGCCATGATGGGCGCAGCCACGGTTTTGGCAAGGGCGACGCTGCGATGGCTATGCGCTTCACAGGCTAAAGGAACATATTCCACTGACTGCGGTAATTCCTCACATGCCTCCCTCATCATTGCGGTATGCTTTACAAACAACGGTTTTTCACTGCCCAAAAAAACCTTCTGCTTAATTGCACTAAGAAAACGTAAATCCAAAATGATTGTTTTTGGTTTATTATTTTTTGGCACATTTCCTATTATCCCGCTAAGAACCTTCCTTGCTGCATGGAGATTTTTTTGCACAGCACATAACACAATTGACGAGGCCTTCTCTACTGCGTTATTGATTTTAATTTTAAAATCTGCATGATATACGTTGACGGGCAATGCAAGTATATCTTCCCCTACATCTTTGGCTGAGTATTTATTTGTGATCGACGGTCGTGAATCCACGAGAAAACTTAGATGCAAATTATGCTCTATATTACCAGCTGTTTTTGTAGTGTGATTAAACATAGAGATGCCACCTCTCATTCTTTCACACATATCCTCAACTTTTTCACTTCGTTCTTGAGGCAATTTGGCTTTAACGTTAATTTGATGATTTTTACCCGTGCATTCCTTAACTACAAGAGGAATGTTATCTAAAGTGCCATACAGGCTAATAACGTCACCAGGATTTTTATCATGTAAGTAAGTTTGATTAATACTCGAAGCATTCACAAAGAGGTCAATATTATAACTGTTTATAACTTCACCTACATCAAATGTGTAGTGCTTACTCTGAAGGCTGCCATCCTTGTTTAATTGTATATCAATCAATATATCCCCGGACTTTGTCACCATATCTTTGCCATAAACCATTTGCATAGCCATTTCGAGGAGATTTTTATCTAACTGATTGCGGGCGTTGAGTAAGCGACTACCAAATAATTTATATACTGTTCCCGTCATTGCCAGCGCTGCACTTTCTGGTACTTTGCGTTTCCACAGTGAGGTTTCTTTATTTTTAAACAAGTCATATTTATTATTACTCGACAACCCGAGTTTAAGTTCGTTAACACAATCGCACAGTTGCTCCTCACCTTCCATTTTAAGGCGATGTGAAAAATCATTTAATAGCGTTTGCTTCGGTGATTCATTACTCATTAGTTGTTTTTCTAAATTAACAATAGAATAACTTTCTTGTTTAATGAGATTAATATTGGCAACCATTACAGCCTCCTTCCCACGGTTTAAGAGCAAACATGCCACATAATTATTTACAACATCCAGAAGCAGTAAATGAATGATACTGACAATGACGCCAGTCCATTATCTTTGCATAATGTTTGTTAGCTATAGATTTTAAAAATATTTATGAGAAAAGTATGGCACCAGAGGGGGTTTTGACTATCAAAAATCGCTCAAACCTGAACTAAGATGATGAATTAAGCATTATCAGCGATAATTGCCACTCAGCTCTACAAATAATATTTAAATGCTCCTGAACAGTGATGTAGCAAGACACGTATGGTGCCAACGAAGAATAAAAATTTATAGAGTTCTTATTCAATATAACCGGAATAGTCAGAGACTGAAGTAAATGACCTGAAAGAATGAGAGAGGCAGCACCGCCCCTCTCCATCAGCTACTCTTCTTCGTTCCCGCCCTCTTCATACGGGCCAAATGGCTTCGCGGGCAGAACGATATACGTGCCTTCAAACACTGCACCCGGCGTCTCGTCGCCAAAGATTTCGACCTGCATTTGTACCCGCGCTTTGCGCCCGCGCGCCAGACGGTCGAGATCGCCGCTTAAGGCACCGAGGTCGGCTACCGCATGAGGTTTACCGCTAATCGGCTTGCTGTAGCGAATATGCGCATCCGCCAGAATAATCGTTCCGCCCAGATGGCGTTCACGCAGCATCAGCCAGATAAGCCCCCAACCGGTGAGCGTAGCCAGCGAGAATAAACTCCCGGCAAACAGCGTATGATGCGGATTCTGATTGCCGGTTTCCGGCATGGTGGTGATAAATTTTTGCCCGGTATATTGCTGAATGCGCACGCCCATTTTTTCGCTTAGCGGGATATGTTCGTACCACGCCTGCTGAAGCTGGGCGCACCAGTCGCCGCGATGCAAAATATCATCCAGAGTGGCGACAGGTTTAATCATCAAAAAATGGCGAATCGGCGTGGTGGTTGGCGTGGTGATTTCTCCCTGATTAACAAACCCCAGCTTGGCGAAAAACTCCACCGCGTCTTCGCGGGCGCTACAGGTCACGCGCTTAACACCTTCCTGACGCGCCACAGATTCGAGGGTCATCGCCATCAGCGTTCCTAACCCTTTGTCCTGCACGTCGGGATGAACGGCCATAAAGCGAATAGACGCTTCATTGTCGGCATTAATATACAGTCGGCCTACCGCCACCAGATTACCCTGCTCGTCGACGACCATCTGGTGATGCGCCATCGCATCCCACGCGTCGCGTTCCGAACCTTTCGGTTGATGCAGGGGCTTACGCAACATTTCCCAGCGAAACTGATAGTAACGCTCTAATTCTTCTTCTGTTTGTGGAACCCGAAGGTGATACATAGCGATACTCTCTCTTGTTTCCCGTGACAACCCTGGAAGCTGGCTCATACCTGCAACCAGAATGTCACGGGGCCATCATTGACCAGCGATACCTGCATATCCGCAGCGAAGCGTCCTGTTTGCGTGTTCATCTCTTGCTGACGGCAGCGTTCGACGAAATAGTCATATAACGCCTCTGCGCGATCCGGTGATGCGCCTTTGGAGAAACTTGGGCGCATCCCCCGTTCGGTATCTGCGGCAAGGGTAAACTGGGAAACCACCAGTACACTGCCGCCCGCCTGTTGCACGTTGAGATTCATCTTGCCTTCGGCATCGCTAAAGATGCGGTAGCCGAGTACACGCTCGCACAGACGGTTTGCTTTCTGTTCGTCGTCATCCTTTTCGACACCCAATAACACCAAAAGTCCCGCGCCAATTTCACCCGTCACTTCTCCCTCCACGGTGACGCTGGCACGGGTTACGCGTTGAATTAATGCAATCATGGTTCGTCGTCTTCTTCTTGTTCAGCAGCTTGTTTTAATTTGCGGTATTCCCCGAGAGTGACAGTAATTTCCGCGCCAAGCAAGACGATACACCATGTCCAGTAGACCCAAACAAAGAGAATGGGGATCACCGCCAGCACGCCGTAAATGAGCTGATATGACGGGAACATGGTGATATAAAGCGCGAAACCTTTCTTTCCTGCTTCGAACAGGAGTGCAGCGACAAACGCGCCGACAATCGCGTCGCGGTTAGGTACGCGGATGGTAGGAACAATGCTGTACAGCAACCAGAAGGAGATCCACGACAACAGCAGCGGAAAAATACGCAGCACATTGTCGATGACAGTATTGAGATCGCTCGCCCAGCGCAGGGAGAGCAAATAGGAACTGATCGCCAGACTGGCCCCTGCCAGCAGCGGCCCCAGCGTTAAAATCATCCAGTACACGGCAAACGAGTAAATTTTTGGTCGCGCTCGTTTACTGCGCCAGATGGTATTCAACGCGCTATCGATGGAGTACATCAACAATAACGCCGTGACGATCAGCCCGCACGCCCCAACGGCGGTCATCTTGTTGGAATTGGCAACAAATTGTTCGATATATTGCTGGATAACGTCGCCAGTGGCAGGGAGAAAGTTGGCAAAAATAAAGTGACGCAGTTGGATACTAACGTCTGAGAACATGGGAAAAGCGGCAAAAAGCGCAAAAACAACGGCAACCAGCGGCACTAATGAGAGCAACGACACATAGGCAAGATTACCTGCCAGGGTGGTCATGTTGTCCTCATTAATGCGTTGCCAGAGTAGTTTCAGCCAGGCCCATAGCGGACGGGTACGATACCTGGCTTTTTCATGGATGGTTTTTAGCATAACACCTTCGCGAAATAGTCCGGGATGGTGGTTTTATCTTTCACCAGAATACTGGTAATGCCTAGCTGATTTGCTCCTTCTATATTATCGGCGTTATCGTCGAAAAAGACCGTATCGCTGGGGGAAAAACCTTCTGCCTGCAAAACATGCTGGTAAATTCGCGCTTCAGGTTTGCGCATGCCCAGATCTTGCGAAAGATAAATATGGTCAGCAGCATCACGGATTTCCGGGTATTCCTCCGGCCAGAAGGTAGTATGCAGGCGGTTGGTATTGGAAAGCACCACCACACGATGCCCCTGCTCACGCAGTTTATGCATGATGGCGATCACTTCCGGGCGCAGCGCGACAAACACCGCCTGCCAGCCGTGGGAGAACTGCTCGTAGCTTAGCGGTAGAGCCATCTCATGACACATCGCCTCTGCGAACGCTTCGTCGCTAATTTCCCCACGCTCATGCTGATGAAACGCCTCCCCCATATGAAAACTCTTTTTAAGCGATGCCAGCGGAATACGCGTTAAATCGCTCCAGGTTCCCAGCACACGGTTAAAGTCGATATCGACAATCACATTACCTAAATCAAAGATATAGAGCATTTTTGCCTCCTTTCTCGCCACAAGAAATTAACTGTAGCGGGAAAGGATGGGTTTGGCTATGTGGTCAGGTATGAAGCAAGGTCAACGGTCACAAAATTCTACGCGTCTTCCTGGGGGAGGATGATTTCAATTTGGCTGTCTTGTAAGCGTGATTTTAGCGCAGCGGGTGGCAGCTCGTCGGTAAAGAGTGCAGTGACCTGTGCCACGTTACCAATTTCAACTGCCGCCGAAGCATGATACTTAGTGTGGTCGGCGACCAGCAGGATATTTCTCGCGTGCGCCATCATCGTTTTCACTACGTTAGCTTCGTTAACATCAAACTCCATCAACGCGCCATCGCTCTCAATCGCCCCAACGCTTGTTACAAGATAATCAGCACGAAAATCGGCCACAAAGGACGCCGCTGAAGGGCCAATAATCCCGCTATTATGCGAACGCAGCGTACCGCCTGGCACCATCACTTCAAAACGCGGGTTATGATAAAGAATATGTGCCACACGCAGGCTGTTGGTGATTATCCGCAAATGATTATGGTTAAGTAACGCCCGGGCAACATGCTCAACGGTCGTACCGATGGTGATAAATATTGTCGAACCATCAGGAATATAATCTGCCACCGCCTCCGCGATGGCTTTTTTTTCCTCGGTTTGCGAAACCTCACGCTGTTCGAACGCCATATTAACGACGCTGGAGGCCCGACCCGCGCCACCGTGATGGCGCGTGATCAGTCCTTGCTCGCTTAATTTACGAATATCCCGGCGGACCGTCTGCGTGGAGACATCCAGCAGATTTGCCAGCTCATCAATATTCATATACCCACGCTCGGCGATCAGCATGAGGAGTTGGTCGTGCCGCGGGTTACCGGTTAGTTCGGTAAGGCTCATGAAAATTCCTCGAAAAACCATCACCCTGGCATTTTATACAAAAAGTGACAAAAAAGATCGGGTTTGATCACAGTCAGGGATCCCGGCTCGTCCACCGGGACGAGTGCATTTTAACGCCGCCACACCGCTGGCGAAGCGAACTGACTCCGCTAAATTCCCACCGGTTGCCAGCGCCACCGCCAATGCGCCGTGAAAAACATCACCCGCACCTGTGGTATCTACCACATCAACTTTGAAGGCCGGCTGATGTTGACGCCCGCCATTTTCCAGCCAGTCGCAGCCTGCGCTGCCCTGGGTCACATAGACATGACCATTTGTGAGCGTTTGCGCCTGTTTTAGCGCACTCGCCATCTCTTTCACGCCCGTTAAGCGCGCCAGACCCGGTTCTGAAAAAGCCGCGTGATCGCTTAACGCCACCAGTTCGCTGATATCCTGCGGCGTAATATCCCCGTCCAGCACAGTCATCACGCCCGCCTGCCGGGCCAGAGTGAAGGCTTTTTTAGCACCGTCGTGCCAGCGTACATCTGCCAGCACAACATCCCACTGAGAGAAATCAATTTCCTCCAACCACTCTGCGTCAGGCAGCAGGTCCGGGCTGGGGTAGTTAATGATTATCCGCTCGCCTTTGGCATCCACCATGATGGCGGATTGCGAAGATTTCGCCTGGTTATACCGTTTGGTGTAACGGGTGTTAACACCCCAGGATTCCAGCTCTGCCAGCAGGCTGTTACCCGTGTCGTCATCACCGACGCGACCAATAAAATCGACCTGCGCCCCCAGCCTTGCCGCCGCAACCGCTGCCGTCGCCGCTGGCCCGCCACCAACTTCCGTATAATTTCTCGCCACGTATTTACCGCTCTCCGTCGGTAATCCTTCCACGTAATAAATACGATCCATCACGGTAATACCTACACAAGCAACACGAATCATGGTCATTCCTTAAGCATTTTGGGATGCGTTCATTTTAATTTCACCAATTGTTTAAAAAGTGACGGCTGTCAATTTTTTGACGATAAATTACAAATACGATCAAAAACAGACAAGCAAAGCATGTCATAAATGACAAAAAGTGACATCACTGTATTCAGGAGAGGGTTATGGCAGCAATCGCGTTTATCGGTTTAGGACAAATGGGTTCGCCAATGGCAAGCAATTTATTGCAGCAAGGGCATCAACTTCGCGTCTTTGATGTGAACGCCGAAGCTGTGCGGCATCTGGTAGACAAAGGTGCGACTCCCGCCGCCAACCCGGCGCAGGCCGCTAAAGATGCCGAATTTATCATTACCATGTTGCCGAATGGCGATCTGGTGCGCAGCGTGTTGTTCGGTGAAAACGGCGTTTGCGAAAGCTTATCTACCGATGCGCTGGTCATCGATATGTCGACCATCCATCCGCTGCAAACCGATAAATTGATTGCCGATATGCAAGCCAAAGGCTTCAGCATGATGGATGTTCCGGTAGGCCGTACTTCTGCAAATGCCATTACCGGTACTCTGTTACTGCTGGCTGGCGGCACCGCTGAACAAGTTGAACGCGCCACACCGATCCTGATGGCGATGGGCAGTGAGTTGATCAACGCGGGCGGTCCGGGCATGGGGATCCGCGTTAAGCTCATCAACAACTACATGAGCATCGCGCTCAATGCGCTTTCGGCAGAAGCCGCTGTTTTGTGCGAAGCCCTGAATCTTCCCTTCGATGTTGCCGTCAAGGTGATGAGCGGCACCGCCGCCGGTAAAGGCCACTTCACCACTTCCTGGTCAAACAAAGTCCTCAGCGGGGATCTTTCTCCCGCCTTCATGATCGATCTTGCCCATAAGGATCTTGGTATCGCCCTTGATGTCGCCAACCAGCTGCATGTGCCAATGCCGCTGGGGGCCGCCTCACGGGAGGTTTATAGCCAGGCGCGCGCAGCGGGTCGCGGTCGCCAGGACTGGTCCGCCATTCTGGAACAAGTCCGTGTCAGTGCCGGGATGACTGCCAAAGTAAAAATGTAACGACTGGATAAAGGAATAAATGAATGAATAAGTACACCATCAACGACATTACACGCGCATCGGGCGGTTTTGCCATGCTGGCGGTCGATCAACGCGAAGCCATGCGCATGATGTTTGCCGCGGCTGGGGCACCCGCTCCAGTAGCCGATAGCGTTTTAACTGATTTCAAAGTTAACGCTGCAAAGGCCCTCTCGCCTTATGCCTCGGCGATTCTGGTGGATCAGCAATTCTGTTACCGCCAGGTGGTTGAGCAAAACGCGATTGCCAAAAGTTGCGCCATGATTGTCGCCGCCGATGAGTTCATTCCTGGCAACGGTATTCCGGTAGATAGCGTGGTCATTGACCGCAAAATCAATCCGCTACAAATCAAACAAGACGGTGGCAAAGCCTTAAAACTGCTGGTGCTGTGGCGTAGTGATGAAGATGCGCAGCAACGTCTGGATATGGTGAAAGAGTTTAACGAACTGTGCCACTCACACGGCCTGGTAAGCATTATTGAGCCAGTCGTCCGCCCACCACGTCGTGGCGATAAATTCGATCGCGAACAAGCGATCATCGATGCTGCTAAAGAGCTGGGCGACAGTGGCGCTGACCTCTACAAAGTTGAAATGCCGCTTTACGGTAAAGGTCCGCAACAAGAGCTTCTCAGTGCTTCACAACGTCTGAATGACCATATCAATATGCCGTGGGTGATACTTTCTTCCGGTGTCGACGAAAAACTGTTCCCGCGTGCCGTACGCGTGGCAATGACAGCGGGTGCATCGGGCTTCCTGGCTGGTCGTGCCGTCTGGGCATCGGTTGTCGGTTTACCAGACAACGAGCTGATGCTGCGTGACGTTTGCGCACCTAAATTACAACAACTTGGCGATATCGTCGACGAAATGATGGCTAAACGCCGTTAAGATGGGGATACAAAAATGAAATGGTTTAACACCTTAAGTCACAACCGTTGGCTGGAACAGGAAACCGACCGCATCTTTGATTTTGGTAAAAATTCCGTAGTACCGACCGGATTTGGCTGGTTAGGCAATAAAGGGCAAATCAAAGAAGAGATGGGCACCCATCTGTGGATCACCGCTCGTATGTTGCACGTTTATTCCGTTGCTGCGGCGATGGGTCGACCTGGCGCTTACTCGTTGGTTGATCACGGTATCAAAGCCATGAACGGCGCACTGCGCGATAAAAAATATGGCGGTTGGTATGCCTGCGTGAATGACGAGGGCGTGGTGGATGCCTCCAAACAGGGCTATCAACACTTCTTTGCTCTGCTGGGTGCTGCCAGCGCCGTCACTACCGGTCACCCGGAAGCCCGTAAACTTCTCGATTACGCCATTGAAATTATTGAGAAATACTTCTGGAGCGAAGAAGAGCAGATGTGCCTGGAGTCCTGGGACGAAGCCTTCAGCAAAACCGAAGAGTACCGCGGCGGCAATGCCAACATGCACGCGGTGGAAGCCTTCCTGATTGTCTATGACGTCACCCATGACAAAAAATGGCTGGATCGCGCGATTCGCGTGGCTTCCGTGATTATCCACGACGTCGCCAGAAATAATCATTATCGCGTTAACGAGCACTTCGATACCCAGTGGAATCCGCTGCCGGATTACAACAAAGATAACCCGGCGCACCGCTTCCGCGCATTCGGTGGCACGCCGGGCCACTGGATCGAATGGGGCCGTTTAATGCTGCACATCCACGCGGCCCTGGAAGCCCGTTGTGAACAGCCGCCTGCCTGGCTGCTAGAAGATGCCAAAGGTCTATTTAACGCCACCGTGCGCGATGCCTGGGCACCCGATGGCGCGGACGGGATTGTTTATACCGTTGACTGGGAAGGCAAACCGGTGGTCCGCGAACGTGTGCGTTGGCCTATCGTCGAAGCGATGGGTACGGCTTACGCGCTCTACACCGCCACCGGCGATCGCCAGTATGAAACCTGGTATCAGACATGGTGGGACTACTGCATTAAGTACCTGATGGACTATGAAAATGGTTCCTGGTGGCAGGAGCTGGATGCGGACAATAAAGTCACCACGAAAGTCTGGGACGGCAAACAGGATATTTATCACCTGCTGCATTGCCTGGTGATCCCGCGTATCCCGTTAGCGCCAGGCCTGGCTCCGGCTGTTGCCGCAGGCCTGCTGGACGTTAACGCGAAATAACTGAGCTGAAATAACGGCATATCAGGCTACATGCCGGGTATGTCGTTATTCAATAAAGGTGCCTCGTATGCAAATCACCAACATGCATTGCAGTGGACAAACCGTTTCACTTGCCGCGGGGGATTATCACGCGACTATCGTGACGGTTGGTGCTGGTCTGGCTGAATTAACCTTTCAGGGTTGTCATTTAGTCATCCCGCACAAACCCGAAGAGATGCCGCTGGCGCATCTGGGTAAAGTGCTTATTCCGTGGCCGAACCGGATCGCCAACGGCTGTTATCGCTATCAGGGGCAGGACTATCAGTTACCCATTAATGAACATAGTTCAAAAGCCGCTATTCACGGGCTGCTTGCCTGGCGTGACTGGCAAATTAGCGAATTAACCGCCACCAGCGTTACCCTGACAGCTTTTCTGCCGCCCAGTTACGGCTATCCGTTTATGCTGGCTTCACAAGTTGTTTATTCGCTCAATGCACGCACGGGTCTTTCCGTTGAGATCGCAAGCCAGAATATTGGTACTGTGACCGCACCTTATGGTGTGGGTATTCATCCTTATTTAACCTGCAACTTAACATCTGTTGATGACTATCTTTTCCAGCTTCCGGCAGAACAGGTTTATGCCGTCGATGAGCACGCAAATCCGACAACGCTTCACCACGTTGATGAGCTGAATTTAAATTTCACGCGGGCGACAAAAATAGCCGCGACAAAAATAGACCATACCTTTAAAACCGCTAATGATCTGTGGGAAATAACCATTACCCATCCACAACAGGCGCTTTCGGTGAGCCTCTGTTCCGATCAACCCTGGGTGCAGGTTTATAGCGGTGAAAAATTACAGCGTCAGGGACTGGCAGTTGAACCTATGAGTTGCCCGCCTAACGCCTTTAATTCAGGTATCGACTTATTATTACTGGAACCAGGAAAAACGCACCGCCTGTTTTTTAATATTCACGGGCAGCACAATTAATTTTATTAAGAAAAGAACGAGATCATTGTTTAGGGTTGTATTTACACAACAGGAAATATTATGGACTTTTTTACGTTATTTTCGCCGGATGGGGCCATGGTGGAAACAAGCGTGGTATGTATCGTTATCGCGTTAATGTTTCTTTATACCTTTGTGGGGATATGCGCGGGATTTGGCGGTGGTTTAACCACTATGCCGCTCGTCACGTTAATGCTCCCCGTAAAAATGGCAACTCCGCTCTCGGTGATTGTCGGCACCGCGACCGCCTTGTACGCCACCTGGCTGTCACGTAAAGAAACGGATTGGCGATCGGCAATGGTACTGATTATTTTCTCGTTTCTGGGAATACCCGTCGGTTTATATGCGCTGTCGTATTTACCCGACCATTTTATGAAAGTGGGCTTAGGCGGATTCCTTATCCTTTACTCGTTTTACAGCATGTTTATTCCTCGCCTGCCGATTTATGACCGTAACTGGATCGCCGCACCTATCGGCGCAGTAGCTGGCGCATTAGGCGCGGCGTTCTCAACCAACGGACCGCCGATGGTTATCTACGGTATGCTGCGTAACTTAGGCCCGGCGGCATTTCGTGGCACTCTGAACGCTTTCTTCACCGCAAACAACATCGCGGTGATCGGCGGGCTGGCGACCAGCGGAATTTTGACTGTTTCTATCTTTAAACTGGTGCTGTTTTGTATTCCCACCATGATCCTCGGTTCACTGGTTGGACAATATGTGCATAAACGCATTTCAGTCAAAGTGTTCCGTGTGATGGTCTTTTTGTTGCTGATTGCCTCCGGTTCTATGTTGATAAAAGGCGCGCTGGGAATTCCCGCTGCTGCCGCGCTTCTGCCTCCTTTTACCTTGTTAGTTATACTGCAACTGGCATTTGGTAAAAAAGTGGCGGCAATCCGCCGGGCTGAAGAAAGTAAATAATCACTTATGCGGGTTTTAATTTATACCCGCACACATTCTTTAATTAATGAAACCTGTAACAACAGGATGGCATGAAATATTAGCTTTATACTCTATGGAGATTATTTATGGATACGCCACGCCCACAATTACCAGATTTTCAGTTTCATCAGAATAACGACTGTTTTACCCTACATTTTCAACAGCGTCTTATTTTAACCCATAGCAAAGATAATCCTTGTTTATGGATTGGTTCAGGTATTGCGGATATCGATATGTTCCGCGGCAATTTCAGCATTAAAGATAAACTACAGGAGAAAATTGCGCTTACCGACGCCATCGTCAGCCAGTCACCGGATGGTTGGTTAATCCATTTCAGCCGTGGTTCTGACATTAGCGCCACGCTGAATATCTCTGCCGACGATCAGGGCCGTTTATTGCTGGAACTACAAAACGACAACCTTAACCACAACCGCATCTGGCTGCGCCTTGCCGCTCAACCAGAGGACCATATCTACGGCTGCGGCGAACAGTTTTCCTACTTCGATCTGCGCGGCAAACCGTTCCCGCTATGGACCAGTGAACAAGGCGTTGGTCGCAACAAGCAAACCTATGTCACCTGGCAGGCCGACTGCAAAGAGAACGCGGGCGGCGACTATTACTGGACTTTCTTCCCACAGCCTACGTTTGTCAGCACGCAGAAGTATTACTGCCATGTTGATAACAGTTGCTACATGAACTTCGACTTTAGCGCCCCGGAATACCATGAACTGGCGCTGTGGGAAGACAAAGCAACGCTGCGTTTTGAATGTGCTGATACATACATCTCCCTGCTGGAAAAATTAACTGCCCTGCTGGGACGCCAGCCAGAACTGCCCGACTGGATTTATGACGGGGTAACGCTCGGCATTCAGGGCGGGACGGAAGTGTGTCAGAAGAAACTGGACACCATGCGTAACGCGGGTGTGAAGGTTAACGGCATCTGGGCGCAGGACTGGTCCGGGATCCGTATGACCTCTTTTGGCAAACGCGTAATGTGGAACTGGAAGTGGAACAGCGAAAACTATCCGCAACTGGACTCACGTATTAAGCAGTGGAACAAAGAGGGCGTGCAGTTCCTGGCCTATATCAACCCGTATGTAGCCAGCGATAAAGATCTCTGCGAAGAGGCGGCAAAGCGCGGTTATCTGGCAAAAGATGCCTCTGGCGGCGACTATCTGGTGGAGTTTGGCGAGTTCTATGGCGGCGTTGTCGACCTCACCAATCCAGAAGCCTACGCCTGGTTCAAGGAAGTGATCAAAAAGAACATGATTGAACTTGGCTGCGGCGGCTGGATGGCTGACTTCGGCGAGTATCTGCCCACCGACACGTACCTGCATAACGGCGTCAGCGCGGAAATTATGCATAACGCCTGGCCTGCGCTGTGGGCGAAATGTAACTACGAAGCCCTTGAAGAAACGGGCAAGCTCGGCGAGATCCTCTTCTTTATGCGCGCCGGTTCTACCGGTAGCCAGAAATACTCCACCATGATGTGGGCGGGCGACCAGAACGTCGACTGGAGTCTCGACGATGGCCTGGCGTCGGTTGTCCCGGCGGCGCTGTCGCTGGCAATGACCGGACATGGCCTGCATCACAGCGACATTGGCGGTTACACCACCCTGTTTGAGATGAAGCGCAGCAAAGAGCTGCTGCTGCGCTGGTGCGATTTCAGCGCCTTCACGCCGATGATGCGCACCCACGAAGGTAACCGTCCTGGCGACAACTGGCAGTTTGACGGCGACGCGGAAACCATCGCCCATTTCGCCCGTATGACCACCGTCTTCACCACCCTGAAACCTTATCTGAAAGAGGCCGTCGCGCTGAATGCGAAGTCCGGTCTGCCGGTCATGCGCCCGCTGTTCCTGCATTACGAAGACGACGCGCAGACCTACACCCTGAAATATCAGTACCTGTTAGGCCGCGACATTCTGGTCGCTCCGGTGCATGAAGAAGGCCGTAGCGACTGGACGCTCTATCTGCCGGAGGATAACTGGGTCCATGCCTGGACGGGTGAAGCATTCCGGGGCGGGGAAGTGACCGTTAATGCGCCCATCGGCAAGCCGCCGGTCTTTTATCGCGCCGATAGCGAATGGGCGGCACTGTTCGCGTCGTTAAAAAGCATCTAATCACGTCCGCCCGTGGGGAAACTCACGGGCAAAGGGAGAACAACGATGAGTCACATCACAACGGAAGATCCGGCTACTTTACGTCTGCCCTTTAAAGAGAAACTCTCTTACGGTATCGGCGATCTGGCCTCTAACATCCTGCTGGATATCGGCACGCTTTATCTTTTGAAGTTTTATACCGACGTTCTGGGGCTGCCCGGCACCTATGGCGGCATTATCTTTTTGATCTCGAAATTCTTTACCGCCTTTACCGATATGGGTACCGGCATCATGCTCGATTCCCGGCGCAAGATCGGTCCAAAAGGCAAATTCCGCCCTTTTATTCTGTATGCATCATTCCCGGTCACTCTGCTGGCGATCGCCAACTTTGTCGGCACACCGTTTGATGTCACCGGTAAAACGGTGATGGCCACTATTCTGTTTATGCTCTACGGGCTGTTTTTCAGCATGATGAACTGCTCCTACGGCGCAATGGTCCCCGCTATTACCAAAAACCCCAACGAACGCGCATCGCTGGCAGCATGGCGTCAGGGTGGCGCTACATTGGGCTTACTGCTGTGTACGGTGGGATTCGTGCCGGTTATGAATCTTATCGAAGGTAATCAGCAAATTGGCTATATCTTCGCTGCCACGCTGTTTTCACTGTTCGGCCTGCTGTTTATGTGGATCTGCTACTCGGGCGTGAAAGAGCGTTATGTCGAAACCCAACCTACCAATCCGGCGCAAAAGCCAGGCCTGTTGCAATCTTTCCGCGCAATTGCCGGTAACCGCCCGCTGTTCATTCTGTGCATTGCCAACCTCTGCACTTTAGGGGCGTTTAACGTCAAGCTCGCCATCCAGGTCTATTACACCCAGTACGTACTTAACGATCCCATCCTGTTGTCGTATATGGGATTTTTCAGCATGGGCTGTATTTTCATCGGCGTGTTCCTGATGCCTGGCGCAGTCAGACGTTTTGGTAAGAAGAAGGTCTATATCGGCGGCCTGCTGATTTGGGTGCTGGGCGATCTGCTCAACTATTTCTTCGGCGGCGGCTCGGTCAGCTTTGTGGCGTTCTCCTGCCTGGCATTCTTCGGCTCGGCGTTTGTTAACAGCCTGAACTGGGCGCTGGTTTCCGACACCGTCGAGTACGGCGAGTGGCGCACCGGTGTGCGTTCGGAAGGTACGGTCTACACCGGCTTCACCTTCTTTCGCAAAGTATCTCAGGCGCTGGCAGGTTTCTTCCCAGGCTGGATGCTGACGCAAATCGGCTATGTGCCAAACGTCGCACAGGCTGACCACACCATTGAAGGGTTGCGCCAGCTGATCTTCATCTACCCAAGCGCACTGGCAGTAGTCACCATTGTGGCGATGGGTTGCTTCTACAGTCTGAACGAGAAGATGTACGTCCGCATTGTTGAAGAGATAGAAGCCCGTAAACGCACGGCGTAATTATAATAAACAACGCCCTGCGGGGCGTTATAAGGAGTGATTATGTCTGACCATAATCCACTGACATTAAGACTGAATCTGCGGGAAAAAATCGCCTATGGTATGGGCGACGTCGGTTCGAATTTAATGCTCTGCATCGGTACTCTGTATCTCCTCAAATTTTATACCGATGAATTAGGGATGCCTGCTTACTATGGCGGGATTATCTTTCTGGTGGCGAAGTTTTTTACCGCGTTTACCGATATGCTCACCGGATTTTTACTCGACTCGCGGAAAAATATTGGGCCTAAAGGCAAATTTCGTCCCTTTATTTTATATGCAGCGGTTCCGGCGGCGTTAATTGCAACGCTCCAGTTTATCGCCACCACCTTTAGTTTGCCGGTTAAAACGACGATTGCCACCGCACTGTTTATGATGTTTGGACTTTCATACAGTCTGATGAACTGCTCGTATGGTGCGATGATCCCGGCAATTACCAAAAACCCGAATGAGCGCGCGCAGCTCGCGGCTTACCGCCAGGGTGGTGCAACCATAGGGCTATTGATTTGTACCGTGGCGTTTATTCCGTTGCAGTCGCTTTTTTCTGACTCCACCGTCGGTTATGCCTGCGCGGCACTGATGTTCTCCATTGGTGGCTTTATTTTTATGATGCTGTGCTACAGAGGCGTCAAAGAGCATTATGTGGACACGACGCCAACCGGACATAAAGCCAGTATTCTCAAATCTTTTTGCGCGATATTTCGTAATCCGCCATTGCTGGTTTTGTGCATTGCTAACCTGTGTACCCTGGCGGCATTTAATATCAAACTGGCGATTCAGGTCTATTACACCCAGTATGTGCTGAATGATATTAATTTATTGTCGTGGATGGGATTTTTCAGTATGGGATGTATCCTCGTCGGCGTATTACTGGTGCCATTAACTGTAAAATGTTTTGGTAAAAAACAGGTTTATTTAGCTGGCATGGTGCTATGGGCGGTTGGTGATATCCTGAATTATTTCTGGGGAAGTAACTCTTTCACTTTCGTCATGTTCTCTTGTGTCGCCTTTTTTGGCACGGCCTTTGTAAACAGCCTGAACTGGGCACTGGTGCCAGATACCGTAGATTACGGTGAATGGAAAACCGGTATTCGTGCCGAAGGTTCTGTTTATACCGGTTATACCTTCTTTCGTAAAATTTCTGCCGCACTTGCTGGCTTCTTGCCAGGCATTATGCTGACGCAAATCGGTTATGTTCCCAACATCGCGCAAAGTGATGCGACATTACAGGGTTTGCGTCAGCTCATTTTTATCTGGCCTTGTGCACTGGCAATTATTGCTGCATTGACGATGGGATTCTTTTACACACTCAATGAAAAACGGTTTGCATTGATTATTGAGGAAATCAACCAACGCAAAAATAAAGAGATGGCGACAGAAGAAAAAACGGCTTCCGTAACGTTATAAATGTCAATAGCCGCTATTTCCATCCTGGTGGGTGGCGGCCTCCCTACGTTTAAAAATGGACTTATTATGAAAAAGATTAATGCAATAATTCTATTATCCTCTCTGACCTCTGCCTCGGTATTTGCTGGCGCATACGTCGAAAACAGGGAGGCATATAATCTCGCCTCCGATCAGGGCGAAGTTATGCTACGCGTGGGTTATAACTTCGATATGGGCGCGGGTATTATGTTAACCAATACCTACACCTTTCAGCGAGAAGATGAACTCAAACATGGCTATAATGAAATTGAAGGTTGGTATCCTTTATTTAAACCAACCGATAAATTAACCATCCAGCCCGGTGGCTTAATTAATGACAAGAGTATCGGTTCGGGTGGTGCCGTTTATCTGGATGTTAACTACAAATTTACTCCGTGGTTTAACCTGACGGTGCGTAATCGCTATAACCATAATAATTACAGCTCTACAGATTTGAACGGCGAATTGGATAATAACGACACCTATGAAGTTGGCACCTACTGGAATTTTAAAATCACCGAGAAATTCTCCTATACATTTGAACCACATTACTTCATGCGAGTAAATGACTTTAATAGCAGCAATGGAAAAGATCATCACTGGGAAATCACTAACACCTTCCGTTATCGCATTAATGAACACTGGCTCCCTTATTTCGAATTACGCTGGTTAGATCGTAATGTCGAACCGTACCACCGCGAGCAAAACCAGATTCGTATCGGGACGAAGTATTTCTTCTGATGTAAAACTGCCGGATGCGGCGAAAACGCCTTATCCGGCCTACGGTTGATACGGTTTCCGTTGGCCGGATTAAGCCACATCCGGCCATTAATCAAGCTTCAGCCGCCAGCATCTCTTTCTTACGTTGGCTAATACGCTTAACCAGCATTACGGAAACCACCGCACCACAGAATGCGAAGCAGGCCATAATGCCAAACACAATTTTGTAGCCAATAATCCCCGGATTTAAATCCAGAATGTAGCCATACAGACTGAAGCAGAACATCGCCGGGGCGTAACCAATAAAGCTACCCAACGCCATCGCCGCGCCTGTTTTATTTTCAGCAATTTTTGCTTCGCCGATAGGTGCAAAAAATACGGCTCGCTGTGTAAAGACTATCGCGCCAAAGCCCAGCGTACATGCCATCCCTAAATATACCGGCATACTTTCGTGCGGCAGCATAATCAACAGTACGAGCGCAGCGGTACTGATGATAAAGGTGTAGCATAGATATTTACTCGGCGATTTCAGGATCTTATCTGAAATCATGCCACCAATCGGTCCACCAATCATTTTCAGACAGTATTGGTTAATGATGCCGTAAGCCCCCACCAGCGCAACGGGCAATAGATAGATGTTTTTCAGGAATGGAATGAAGAATGTCAGGCCACAGTAAACCGCGTAAACGAAGAAGACGTTGAAAGCGATAAGCCAGATAGTTTTGTCTTTCAGCACCGAGGTCATACTGGTGTTTTTCGATGCTCCGTCTTCTTTTTTCACCTCAACGGACGGTGCCTCTTCTTTGTCATTCAGAACAAAGAAAATGATAATGCCTACGGCAATCACAATAAGGGAATAGAACCAGATGCCTGCTTTAAAACCCAATAAGCCACTGCCAAACCAGGTAAATACTGCCAACGCAGAAAATGCCACCACGGTATCGACAATGCCACGCCCTGTTTCGAAGAAGCCAAACAACCGACCTTGTTGTTCGCTATTGCCCAATCGACTTACCGACTTGAGCAAGACCGGCCAGTTCATCATGTCGCAAGTAACGCCAAATAGCGCCCAGACAAAGAGGATGCCCCAATACCCCGGCATTGTCGTCAAATAAACACCCAGTAATCCTGTCGCAATGAGTGAGAATGACATGGTGTATCTGCGCGGTAGTTTATCGGCAAAATAAATAGACAGAAAAAAGCCCACTGTCGTGACAAATGAGTTTACCGACATAGCATTACCAATTTGACCATTGGTCAAATGGAAATATTCCTGCATCGGGATATAAAACGCATCTTTCAGCGACGGTAATTTATAAATTGTACCGCCACACAATGTTAATAGACTAAATAACGCCCATTTCTTTTTCGTGAGCATAACATCCCCTAAGCGATATTTAAAATCACTGTTTTAAAGGCAATAAGATACCGACCATTCATATCGAATGGTTTTATTAACTGCGTATGAGTTAAAACTTATTAGTGGTTCAGAAGATGGTTTGCCTCTTGTTTGATTTGTTGTAGTACGTTACGCACATGATTTATCTGATTAATTGCATCTTCTTTTTCTTTACGTAACCGCGCATCCAGTAAATGATTTTCTGGCAATGGTGTTTCACTCATCTGGCGATAAGAGATCCACGGATTATCATCTTCGTCTTCAAAGCGGAACGCCGGCGCATAGTAATCAACCTCTTCTTCCAGGCCATATGCCGTCACCTGCGGCTCATCATCACCCAGGCATATAAGGTGCGTTAATAACGCTTTGAACGGCATATCACCCTGACCTGAAATACAGGCTTTATGACCCAGGCCACCCTCTTCTTTAACGATCAAGGCATCTTTGATATGGACCTGGGTAATATGCGGTGCCATCGTTTTTAAAGCGTCGATGGGATGCTCATTTGCATTGATCATGTTCGCAAAATCAAACAGTAAGGAAAGAGATTCCATCTCACTTTCTTTGACCAGCGACACCAACTCATGGCTTTTTAAATCTTCATGCTGTTCGATCGTAAAAGTCAGGCCGCTGTCCTGATACGTTTCCCGTACATAGGCAATGTCGTTAGCGATGATCGATAATACGTCGCGCAAATTACCTTCATAACGTGGATAAAAACGTACGGACGATGCCCCAGTTTTCAACGCAATGGCGACGGCTTCGTCAATAGATGCCTTATCTGAAGCGCTGGTTTCAATATGAATATCAAGGTTCAGACGGCGGGCTTTATCCCCAAAGGCAGAGAGTTCTTTATCGTCCATATTACCAAGAGAAAAACGCTCGCCGTCCAGAACATGGATTTTGACGCCACGTAGATTATTTTCACTTGCGATATCAAGTAAATCAGCAGGCAACACTCTTTCCAGCCGCATATTTAAATGAAAGGCATAAGCATGTAAATAAAGAGGAAGAGTGTCGACACGTTGTAGAATCTTTCTTGCGTTATTTATTGTCACCATAAAACACCTACAGATTAATGATGAGGTCTACGGCCTCAAATCGCCAATATTCAATATCTATCTGGACAATATTGCCTTGCTGGTCGGCGCGATGCTTTTCAATTAAGATCGCTGGCATACCCGCAGAACCGCCAAGATACTTGCTGATATCGCCCGGCATTCTGACGGGTTTGAAAATCAATTTTTTTACTACCGTCTCTTTCTGGTAGCACTTTTCCCAGACTGCAGAAAATGAGTGGTTTTCAAGTTGTTCAATAAAACCCGGAGCAACTTCAGGATTAATATATGTTTCGTGATAGAAAACTTTATGTCCTTCCAGCGCCCCCCAGCCGGTGATGCGATAGAGTTCAGTTGATGGTGTCACTGCAATCAGTGGCGCGAGCGTCTCGGGAATATCGCTGGTACGGTTTTTCTCGGTAAACCCCCAGGAAGGCTCTCGTCCTTGCTCAATTGCGGCCCGCTGAAAGCTCGCTGACAGCTCCGGACTGTAATTAAATCGCGGCTGGGTCACGAACCACCCCTTACGATCCTTACGGAAGATTTTGGATTCTGCCTCGAGGTTCAACAACGCCTGGCGCAGCGTCATACGTTTAATGCCCAGCAGTTCTCCCAGCTCTCTTTCTGAAGGGAGTTTTCCACCCGGCGTGGTGATGCCATCTTTCAACCACCGATCCAGTTTCTCTTTTGCATTTTCTACGGTGGATTGATTCTCCGCCATTGTTTAATCCTTTTGGTTTAAACCAGATGAAGCATCTTACGCTTACGCCAAAAAAGAAAGCAATTAACGGTGTATGACTTTGCAGATAATTGTGACAAAGCTCTCTATTGACGTAATCACAGACTTATAAGGGAGATACTCGCATTGGTGTGCGCTCACGACAGGTAAAAAAAAACCTGCCAGCGATGGCAGGTTTTTTATAACTAAAAAACGAAATTAATCGTCTTTCGGTGCGCGGTTGGCGCGACGACGATCGTTTTCCGTCAGGTGACGTTTACGAATACGGATAGAGGTCGGAGTCACTTCTACCAGTTCGTCATCATCGATGAACTCCAGAGCTTGTTCCAGAGTCATGCGGATAGGCGGAACCAGAACAACGGCTTCGTCAGTACCGGAAGCACGCATGTTGGTCAGTTTCTTACCGGTCAGGCAGTTTACAGTCAGGTCGTTAGAGCGGCTATGAATACCGATAATCTGACCTTCGTAAACTTCTGCACCGTGACCGAGGAACAGCTTACCGCGATCCTGCAGACCGAACAGCGCGAACGCTACCGCTTTACCCTGACCGTTAGAGATCAGTACGCCATTCTGACGCTGACCCACTTCACCCGGACGTACGTCGTCGTAGTGGCTGAAGGTGGAGTACAGCAGACCCGTACCGGAAGTCATGGTCATGAACTCAGAACGGAAACCAATCAGACCACGGCTTGGGATCACGTAGTCGAGACGTACGCGGCCTTTACCGTCTGGATTCATGTTTTTCAGGTCGCCTTTACGTTCGCCCAGCGCCTGCATTACAGAACCCTGATGCTGTTCTTCAACGTCCAGAGTCACGTTTTCATACGGCTCTTGTTTACGACCGTCGATTTCACGGAAGATAACTTTCGGACGGGATACCGCCAGTTCGAAACCTTCACGACGCATGTTTTCGATCAGAACAGACAGGTGCAGTTCGCCACGACCAGAAACGCGGAACGCATCGGCGTCTTCGGTTTCTTCTACGCGCAGAGCAACGTTGTGTACCAGTTCTTTGTTCAGACGATCCAGGATCTGACGAGACGTTACGAACTTACCTTCTTTACCGCAGAACGGCGAGGTGTTAACGCAGAAGAACATAGAAACGGTCGGCTCATCAACGGAGAGTGCCGGCAGCGCTTCAACGTTTTGCGTGTCGCAAACGGTGTCAGAAATGTTCAGTTCGCCCAGGCCCGTGATCGCCACGATATCGCCAGCTTCCGCCAGGTCGGTTTCGATACGTTCCAGACCGAGGTGGCCCAGCACTTTACCGACTTTCGCGTTACGGGTTTTGCCTTCGCTATCGATGATAGTGACCTGCTGGTTCGGCTTCACTTTACCGCGCTTGATGCGGCCAATGCCGATAACGCCAACATAGCTGTTGTAATCGAGCTGAGAAATCTGCATCTGGAACGGACCGTCAAGGTCAACGTCCGGCGCAGGAACGTGGTCAACAATCGCCTGATACAGCGGGGTCATGTCTTCCGCCATATCTTCGTGGTCCAGACCCGCGATACCGTTCAGCGCAGAAGCGTAAACGATCGGGAAGTCCAGCTGCTCGTCGGTCGCGTCGAGGTTAACGAACAGGTCGAATACCTGATCCACAACCCAGT
The DNA here is from genome assembly GCF_046486065.1 of Escherichia sp. WS547. Taxonomy (NCBI): domain Bacteria; kingdom Pseudomonadati; phylum Pseudomonadota; class Gammaproteobacteria; order Enterobacterales; family Enterobacteriaceae; genus Escherichia; species Escherichia sp. WS547. The sequence goes on from NZ_JBJQMA010000021.1 coordinate 76,101, forward strand.
CAGGACGCGCGCCAGGGCGGTCAACTTTGTTGATAACAACAATCGGCTTCAGGCCGTAAGCAAACGCTTTTTTGGTTACGAAGCGCGTTTGCGGCATCGGGCCGTCAAATGCGTCAACCACCAGCAGCACTGAGTCTACCATGGACATTACACGTTCAACTTCACCACCGAAGTCGGCGTGCCCCGGGGTATCAACGATGTTGATACGGTAATCATTCCATTTGATAGCGGTGTTTTTCGCGAGGATGGTAATCCCACGCTCTTTCTCCAAATCGTTGGAGTCCATCACGCGCTCTTGGGTTTCGGCACGAGAGTCGAACGTACCGGATTGTTGGAGCAGCTTGTCTACCAGGGTGGTTTTACCATGGTCTACGTGCGCGATGATGGCGATATTACGCAATTTTTCGATCACAACTTTGCCTCAGGCATTAGAAATAGCGCGTTATTGTACACGGATTAATCGCACTACAAAACAGGATCACAAACATCCTCCGCAAACAAGTATTGCAGAGTCCCTTTGTGATCGCTTTCACGGAGCATAAAAAGGGTTATCCAAAGGTCATTGCACCAATATGGTGCTTAATGTTTCCATTGAAGCACTATATTGGTGCAACATTCACATCATGGTGCAGCCCTTTTGCACGATGTTAAGCATGATAACGCCTTTTAGGGGCAATTTAAAAGTTGGCACAGATTTCGCTTTATCTTTTTTACGGCGACACGGCCAAAATAATTGCAGATTTCGTTACCACGACGACCATGACCAATCCAGGAGAGTTAAAGTATGTCCGCTGAACACGTACTGACGATGCTGAACGAGCACGAAGTGAAGTTTGTTGATTTGCGCTTCACCGATACTAAAGGTAAAGAACAGCACGTCACTATCCCTGCTCATCAGGTGAATGCTGAATTCTTCGAAGAAGGCAAAATGTTTGACGGCTCCTCGATTGGCGGCTGGAAAGGCATTAACGAGTCCGACATGGTGCTGATGCCAGACGCATCCACCGCAGTGATTGACCCGTTCTTCGCCGACTCCACCCTGATTATCCGTTGCGACATCCTTGAACCTGGCACCCTGCAAGGCTATGACCGTGACCCGCGCTCCATTGCGAAGCGCGCCGAAGATTACCTGCGTTCCACTGGCATTGCCGACACCGTACTGTTCGGGCCAGAACCTGAATTCTTCCTGTTCGATGACATCCGTTTCGGATCATCTATCTCCGGTTCTCACGTTGCTATCGACGATATCGAAGGCGCATGGAACTCCTCCACCCAATACGAAGGTGGTAACAAAGGTCACCGTCCGGCAGTGAAAGGCGGTTACTTCCCGGTTCCGCCGGTAGACTCTGCTCAGGATATTCGTTCTGAAATGTGTCTGGTGATGGAACAGATGGGCCTGGTGGTTGAAGCCCATCACCACGAAGTAGCGACTGCTGGTCAGAACGAAGTGGCTACCCGCTTCAATACCATGACCAAAAAAGCTGACGAAATTCAGATCTACAAATATGTTGTGCACAACGTAGCGCACCGCTTCGGTAAAACCGCGACCTTTATGCCAAAACCGATGTTCGGTGATAACGGCTCCGGTATGCACTGCCACATGTCGCTGTCTAAAAACGGCGTCAACCTGTTCGCAGGCGACAAATACGCAGGTCTGTCTGAGCAGGCGCTGTACTATATTGGCGGCGTAATCAAACACGCGAAAGCGATTAATGCCCTGGCAAACCCGACCACCAACTCTTACAAGCGTCTGGTCCCGGGCTACGAAGCACCGGTAATGCTGGCTTACTCTGCACGCAACCGTTCTGCGTCTATCCGTATTCCGGTGGTTTCTTCTCCGAAAGCACGTCGTATCGAAGTACGTTTCCCGGACCCGGCGGCTAACCCGTACCTGTGCTTTGCTGCCCTGCTGATGGCCGGTCTTGACGGTATCAAGAACAAGATCCATCCGGGCGAAGCGATGGACAAAAACCTGTATGACCTGCCGCCGGAAGAAGCGAAAGAGATCCCACAGGTTGCTGGTTCTCTGGAAGAAGCACTGAACGAACTGGATCTGGACCGCGAGTTCCTGAAAGCCGGTGGTGTGTTCACTGATGAAGCGATCGATGCGTACATCGCTCTGCGTCGCGAAGAAGATGACCGCGTGCGTATGACTCCGCATCCGGTAGAGTTTGAGCTGTACTACAGCGTCTAATAGTTGAAGTTGTACTACCCGGCGCAACAACGCCGGGATTTAGTTGCCGTGGAAACTTTCAGCCCATCTCTGCATGGGCTTTTTTCTCCGTCAATTCTCTGATGCTACGCGCTTTTTATCCGTAAAAAGCTATAATGCACTAAAATGGTGCAACCTGTTCAGGAGACTGCTTTATGGCAACAGGCACGCAGCCCGATGCTGGGCAGATCCTCAACTCGCTGATTAACAGTATTTTGTTAATCGATGACAACCTGGCGATCCATTACGCCAACCCCGCCGCGCAACAACTGCTCGCCCAAAGCTCCCGCAAATTGTTTGGTACACCGTTACCGGAACTATTGAGCTACTTCTCATTAAATATCGAGCTGATGCAAGAAAGTCTGGAGGCGGGGCAAGGTTTTACCGATAACGAAGTGACGCTGGTCATCGACGGGCGCTCGCATATCCTTTCTGTGACGGCCCAGCGTATGCCGGACGGCATGATCCTGCTGGAGATGGCACCGATGGATAACCAGCGCCGCTTAAGTCAGGAACAGCTACAGCACGCCCAGCAGGTTGCTGCCCGTGATTTAGTGCGCGGCCTGGCACATGAGATTAAAAATCCGCTTGGCGGTTTACGTGGCGCGGCGCAGCTACTCAGCAAAGCATTACCTGACCCGTCACTACTCGAATATACCAAAGTGATTATCGAACAGGCGGACCGGCTGCGAAATCTGGTCGACCGTCTGTTGGGACCGCAACTGCCCGGTACGCGCGTTACCGAAAGTATTCACAAAGTGGCTGAACGCGTGGTGACGTTGGTGTCGATGGAACTGCCGGACAACGTGCGGTTGATTCGTGATTACGATCCCAGCCTGCCGGAACTGGCGCACGACCCGGATCAAATTGAACAGGTCTTGCTGAATATTGTGCGCAATGCGCTACAGGCGCTGGGGCCGGAAGGCGGTGAAATCATTCTGCGTACCCGCACCGCGTTTCAACTGACCTTACACGGCGAGCGCTATCGGCTGGCGGCGCGAATTGATGTGGAAGATAACGGGCCGGGCATTCCGCCTCATTTGCAGGATACGCTGTTTTATCCGATGGTCAGTGGCCGCGAAGGTGGCACCGGGCTTGGCTTATCCATCGCCCGTAATTTGATTGATCAGCATTCAGGCAAAATTGAATTTACCAGTTGGCCAGGTCATACCGAGTTCTCGGTTTACCTGCCTATCAGGAAATAAAGGTGACGTTTATGCAACGAGGGATAGTCTGGGTAGTCGATGACGATAGTTCCATCCGTTGGGTGCTTGAACGTGCGCTCGCTGGAGCGGGTTTAACCTGTACAACATTTGAGAACGGCGCGGAGGTACTGGAGGCGCTGGCGAGCAAAACGCCGGATGTGCTGCTTTCAGATATCCGTATGCCGGGAATGGACGGGCTGGCGCTGCTCAAGCAGATTAAACAGCGCCATCCGATGCTTCCGGTCATCATTATGACCGCACATTCCGATCTGGATGCTGCCGTCAGCGCCTATCAACAAGGGGCGTTTGATTATCTGCCCAAACCGTTTGATATCGACGAAGCCGTCGCCCTGGTTGAGCGCGCCATCAGTCATTACCAGGAACAGCAGCAGCCGCGTAATGTTCAGCTTAACGGCCCAACGACCGATATCATCGGCGAAGCGCCAGCCATGCAGGACGTGTTCCGTATTATCGGTCGGCTTTCGCGTTCTTCTATTAGCGTGCTGATTAACGGCGAATCCGGCACCGGTAAAGAGCTGGTCGCTCATGCCCTGCATCGCCACAGTCCGCGAGCCAAAGCGCCGTTTATCGCGCTGAATATGGCGGCTATCCCGAAGGATTTGATCGAATCAGAACTGTTTGGTCACGAGAAAGGCGCGTTTACCGGCGCGAATACCATTCGTCAGGGGCGTTTTGAACAGGCCGATGGCGGCACGTTATTTCTCGACGAAATTGGTGATATGCCGCTGGATGTGCAGACGCGTTTGCTGCGCGTGCTGGCAGACGGTCAGTTTTATCGCGTTGGCGGCTATGCGCCGGTGAAAGTGGATGTGCGGATTATCGCTGCCACTCACCAGAATCTTGAACAGCGGGTGCAGGAAGGTAAGTTCCGTGAGGATCTGTTCCACCGCCTGAACGTCATCCGCGTTCATCTGCCACCACTGCGTGAGCGTCGGGAAGATATTCCCCGCCTGGCACGCCATTTTTTACAGGTTGCCGCGCGCGAACTGGGCGTAGAAGCGAAGTTACTGCATCCGGAAACCGAAGCCGCGCTGACGCGTCTGGCGTGGCCAGGCAACGTGCGCCAGCTGGAAAACACCTGCCGCTGGCTAACGGTAATGGCTGCCGGACAGGAAGTGTTGATTCAGGATTTGCCTGGCGAACTGTTTGAATCAACGGTTGCGGAGAGTACTTCGCAAATGCAACCGGACAGTTGGGCGACGCTGTTAGCGCAGTGGGCAGACAGGGCGCTGCGTTCCGGTCATCAAAATCTGCTTTCCGAAGCGCAGCCTGAGCTGGAGCGGACGTTACTGACCACCGCGCTGCGACATACGCAGGGGCATAAACAGGAAGCGGCGCGGCTACTCGGCTGGGGGCGTAACACTCTGACGCGGAAGTTAAAAGAGCTGGGGATGGAGTGATTCACGGCTTGTGTGTAAAGATTGATTATTGAGCGCAAATTGCTGGTATTTTGCGCTTTACTGTTCCGATAAGTTCAGTATGATCTTGCCCGGAAAACGGGGAGAGTCATTATGCTGGAATCAATAATTAATCTGGTATCGAGTGGCGCAGTTGACAGCCACACACCGCAAACTGCCGTTGCTGCCGTGCTGTGTGCCGCGATGATTGGGCTGTTTAGCTGAGTTTCAGATTGCTGATGAAGTGCTCTTTGTTCATGCCGGATGCGGCGTGAACGCCTTATCCGGTCTACAAAAGCAATATTTTCAACAGGTTTTGTAGGCCTGATAAGCGTAGCGCATCAGGCAATCTTGTTCTCAGCACATTGATGGCGCTTTCGTTTTCTACTTTGTAAACGAAGCGCCATTCACTATTTAAATCACCCGTGAGAACTGCTGCATCCGCGCTTTCTGGCGCAGATAGGTATCAAAGCACATGCAAATGTTGCGGATCAGCAAGCGACCTTTCGCCGTCACCTGAATCCCCTTCTCATCCACATCCACCAGCCCATCTTTTGCTAACGGGGCGAGCAGCTTGAGATCTTCGGCAAAGTAATCAGCGAAGTGCAAATCCCACTGTTGCTCAATGGGAGCGTAATCCAGACGGAAGTTGCAGATGAGCGACTTAATCACATCGCGGCGAATACAGTCATCACGCGTTAGCGCAATACCACGCCACAGCGCATTGCCTTGTTCATCCACTTGCTGATAGTACTGCTTCAACTCTTTCTGGTTCTGCGCGTAGCAGTCGCCAATCATGCTGATGGCGGAAACGCCCATCCCCAGCAGATCGGTATCGCCCTGAGTGGTGTAGCCCTGGAAGTTACGATGCAGCACGCCTTCACGCTGGGCCACCGCCAGTTCGTCATCCGGACGGGCAAAGTGATCCATACCGATAAACTGATAGCCCGATTGCGTCAGGAAGGCGATGGTTTCCTGCAGGATATCGAGTTTTTGCTGCGGACTCGGCAAGTCAGCATCTTTGATTTTGCGCTGAGCAGCAAAAATGGTCGGCAGATGCGCATAGTTAAAGACGCTCAGACGATCGGGGTTCAGCTCCGCCACGCGTTTCAGGGTAAAAGCGAAACTCTCCGGCGTTTGTTTCGGCAGGCCGTAAATCAGGTCGATGTTGGTGGAGGTAAAGCCAATCTCACGCGCATGGTTAAGCAGTGCAAAGATGAACTCTTCATCCTGCTCGCGGTTAACCAGACGTTGCACTTCTTTGTTGAAGTCCTGCACGCCCATGCTCAGGCGATTAAAGCCCTCGGCGCGTAAATGATCGAGTACATCCAGTTCGATTTCGCGCGGATCGACTTCGATCGAAATCTCCGCATCGGCATTGAACTGGAAGTTTTCGCGCAGCAGCTTCATCAGACGGCTGATTTGCGCTTTGTTCAGATACGTCGGCGTACCACCGCCCCAGTGCAGCTGGCTCACCTTGCGCCCGGCAAAAAGCGGTGCACGATGGACGATTTCTTGCTCCAGCGCGTCCAGATACTGATCGGCCTTGTGCTGCTGGCGAGTAACAATCTTATTGCAACCGCAGAAGTAACAAAGCTTATGGCAGAACGGGATATGTACGTAGAGAGATAATGGACGCTCAGGATAGCGCGCCACGGCTTGTAAAAACGCCTGTTCGCCGAAGTCTTCTGAAAACTCCAGCGCGGTCGGGTACGAGGTGTATCGTGGCCCGGAATAGTTATATTTCTGGATCAGGGCCAGATCCCAGTCGATTTGCTGTACAGACATGCTCACTCCTTCCGATGGCGTCTCTGGCGGCTACGGCGTACCGGCGGATGCCCGTTTCGGGTCATCAGCCGGTTGCGCAGCCACTTTTGTCGCCGCGACAACCGCTGTAGTTTAACGAATAACCACACCAGATAACATATAACCGGAAGGGTTATCAGCAGAACGGGAAGGCCCACGGCGGCAATCCGTTAGTTGCCCCGCAGCAGACGCATCATGTCTTCTTGCTTCTCGTCTTCTTCCTCTTCTTCGTCATCGTCATAAGAGAGGCCGAGTTTCTGCATCAACTCATCAATACGATCCAGTTTGGCATCCACCCAGGATTGCTCTTCGGCGCTCAGGGTTTCGCCTGCCTCCAGACGTTCCAGCAGCGCATCCAGACGCTCATCCGTTTCCAGTAACTCCAACTCCGCCTGCGGTGAAAGCATAGGTTTCTCACTCTTCGGTTTGTGCTGTTTGGTGACTTTTTCAGTCACGCCCAATGGAATAGGGGTTTTACTGCCAATACGTGGATCTTTCGGTGCGTTCTGGCCTTTGCTGCCTGACGTGGTGTTACCGCCCGCTGCGCGGCTGCCCGGCGCATGACCACGACGTTTTTTCTGACGCTTACGGTCACGAGCTTCCTGATCCAGCTCCTCGCGTGTTTTTCGACGCGCTTTTGCATGACCTTTGCTGCGTGAGTTTGAAGATGATGGTTTCATAATGGTTCGTCTTTTAGCCGTTTTATTCAGTATAGATTTGCGGCGGAATCTAACAGAAAGCAAGCAAAGAAAAAAGGCGACAGATTACTCTGTCGCCTTTTTTCCTGACTCATAACCCTTAACGGGTCTTACAATCCTTGCAGGCCGCCAACACACCCTGTTTTTCCATTAGCCGGAACAATCCGTGTTGATTCCATTTCCGTTTAATTACGTCTCCGGACGTTTGTCTTCCTGACAATCCTCTGTCTTCGCCTCCTGGCGCTCCTGACCCTCATCCTGAGTCATTGTTCCTGTTAGCGTCCTCGCTCTATGGGTGCTACTTTACGCCTTTGCTTTAAACAAACAATCAACCGCCATCAGTATTTGCACATTTTCAGAGTTTTATATAAAAGCAATTAACTGATTTATATAGCTTATTTGACATGCATCGCAGAATTTTCTCTGCTATTTCGCATAAAGACTATCGGCAATGTCTCACAAAGAGTATGGCTTTTACTTACAACGCTCACGCCGAAAAATCCGCCTTTTATTATGGTTCAGGTATAATCGCCGCAAAGCTTTGACTGACGGAGACGACCGCTTTGACTAATTTGAATTATCAACAGACGCATTTTGTGATGAGTGCGCCTGATATTCGCCACCTACCTTCCGATACCGGAATTGAAGTGGCTTTTGCAGGCCGTTCCAACGCAGGTAAATCCAGCGCGCTGAACACGCTGACTAACCAGAAAAGCCTGGCTCGTACCTCAAAAACCCCAGGGCGCACCCAGCTTATCAACCTGTTTGAAGTGGCTGACGGCAAGCGTCTGGTTGACCTGCCCGGCTATGGCTACGCGGAAGTCCCGGAAGAGATGAAGCGCAAATGGCAACGCGCGCTCGGCGAATACCTCGAAAAACGTCAGAGCCTGCAAGGTCTGGTGGTGCTAATGGATATTCGCCATCCGCTGAAAGATTTGGATCAGCAGATGATTGAGTGGGCGGTAGACAGCAATATCGCCGTGCTGGTGCTGCTGACCAAAGCGGACAAACTGGCAAGCGGCGCACGTAAAGCGCAATTGAATATGGTGCGTGAAGCGGTGCTGGCGTTTAACGGTGATGTGCAGGTTGAAACGTTTTCTTCGTTGAAGAAACAAGGCGTGGACAAGCTGCGGCAGAAACTGGATACCTGGTTTAGCGAGATGCAGCCTGTAGAAGAAACGCAGGACGGCGAATGATTTTCTTGCCTTAATGCTTGTGCCGGATGTGGCGTATCCGGCCCGTAAATTCAATAGATTACGATTTTACCGTTGGCCTGATAAACATGGCGTATCAGGCATTACGGATCTTTTCTTTCGCCCAATAAAAAACGCCCCAGTCATTACTGATTGGGGCGGCTAAAATATTCAGCCAAATCCGATTACGTGAAGTAAAAGGTCTGAAAGATAGAACATCTTACCTCTGTACCCTACGCGACTAACTTTACTCTTTTTTGTTCAGTTCAGAAAGCACTTTTTGTAATTTTTTTTCAGTTGTTGCATAGGAATTTCTAATAGCCATCACAAAACGTGACAGCTTATGTTGCTTACTTACGAAAAAAGGGCATGTTCAGGCGAATCTTAGTGCGCCTGATCCCAGTTTTCGCCACTCCCCACTTCCACCAGCAACGGCACATCCAGACGGGTACAGTTTTCCATCAGTTGATGAATCTGCTTCGCGACGGCATCGACATCATCTTTATGAACTTCAAATACCAGTTCATCGTGTACCTGCATGATCATACGTACACGCGGTTGCTCAGCCTGTAGCCACGCATCAACGGCAATCATCGCCCGTTTGATAATGTCGGCGGCGGTTCCCTGCATTGGCGCGTTAATGGCTGCACGTTCAGCCGCTGCACGACGAGCCCCATTGCTGGATTTGATATCCGGCAGATACAGACGGCGTCCGTCCAGCGTTTCAACGTAGCCCTGCTCTTTCGCCTGAGCACGGGTGCGTTCCATATACTCCAGCACGCCAGGGTAGCGTTCGAAGTAAAGGTCCATGTACTTCTGCGCTTCTTTACGTGGAATGTTCAATTGCCGCGCCAGACCGAAAGCACTCATGCCATAAATCAGACCAAAGTTGATCGCTTTCGCGCTACGGCGTTGCTCGCTGGTTACGGTTTCCAGTGGCAAACCAAACACTTCTGCCGCCGTAGCCCGGTGGATATCTTTTCCTTCCGCGAATGCGGTCAGCAAGCCTTTGTCACGCGAGAGATGCGCCATAATGCGCAGTTCAATCTGCGAGTAGTCCGCCGAGACAATCACATAATCCTCTGGCGCAATAAACGCCTGGCGGATACGACGACCTTCTTCGTTACGCACCGGAATGTTTTGCAGGTTAGGATCGGTTGACGATAAACGTCCCGTTGCGGTTACTGCCTGGTGATAAGAGGTATGTACACGCCCGGTTTTCGGGTTGATCATCAGCGGTAGCTTGTCGGTGTAGGTCGATTTCAGCTTCGCCAGACCACGATACTCCAGAATCACTTTTGGCAACGGATAGTCCAGCGCCAGTTCTTCCAGTACCTCTTCCGACGTTGACGGCGCGCCACCCGGCGTTTTCTTCAGCGGTTTAATGCCCTGTTTTTCAAACAGAATGGTTTGTAACTGCTTGGTGGAAGAAAGGTTAAATTCCTCACCTGCAATTTCATGCGCTTTCTTTTCCAGCTCAGCCAGACGAAGGGTGAGCTCTTCAGAATGATTGTGCAGCACTTTCGGATCGATCTTCACACCGTTACGTTCAATGCGTGAAAGCACTGGCACCAGCGGCATTTCGATATTCTCGAAGACGTTCAACGGCCCTTTGTGTTTTTGCAGATCCGGCCACATTTTCAGATGCAACTGCAAGGTGACATCAGCATCTTCGGCGGCGTAACGTCCGGCCTCTTCGAGGGCAATCTGGTTAAAGGTCAGTTGATTTTTGCCTTTACCCGCAATCTCTTCAAAAGTGATGGTTTTGTGCTTCAACCAACGTTCCGCGAGGCTGTCCATATCGTGACGCCCGGCAACGCTATTGAGAATGTAGGACTCCAGCATGGTATCAAACGCAATCCCACGCAGCTCAATGCCGTAATTCGCCAGAATACCGCGATCGTATTTCAGGTTTTGCCCAACCTTCAGCGCCTTTTCATCTTCCAGCAGCGGTTTTAGCAACTCGAGTGCACGCTCGCGAGAGATTTGATCGGGCGCATCAAGATAATCATGAGCAACCGGAATATATGCCGCTACGCCTGGCTCGATAGCAAAAGAAAGCCCGACCAGGTTAGCAGAGATGTTATCAAGGCTGTCGGTTTCGGTATCAAATGCAAATACCGGCGCTTTTTCCAGCTTCGCAATCCACGCTTTCAGTGTTTCTTCATCAAGGATGGTGACGTAGTTGTCATAAGAAATCACCGTTGCCGTCACTTCTGGTGCTTCGTCTGCAACACTGGTTTCCTGTGGCTTCGCGGCTGGTTTTGCCCCTTTGGCCTGTAACCATTTGCCCGCTTCGACATCAGCAGTCCAGCGTTTGAACTCATACTTTTTGAACAGCCCCAACAACTCTTCCGCTGCCGGTTGCTGCACTTCCAGTTGTTCACAGGTCAGCTCCAGTTCAACGTCGGTTTTAATCGTCGCCAGCTGGTATGAGAGATAAGCAACTTCTTTGTTTTGCTCGAGCTTCGCTGCCATTGTTTTCGCGCCACGGAAGCTCAACCCGGCAATTTTTTCTGGCTCGGCATACAGCGTATCCAGGCCGCCAAGACCTTGCAGCAATGCCTGCGCGGTTTTTTCACCGACGCCCGGTACGCCAGGGATGTTATCGGAGGAGTCACCCATCAGCGCCAGGAAGTCGATGATCAGTTCTGGCGGCACGCCGTACTTATTCACCACCTCTTCCGGTCCGAGGATGGTATTCGTCATGGTATTGATAAGCGTAATATTTGGCGTCACCAGCTGCGCCATATCTTTATCGCCAGTGCTGATCAGCACCGGACGCCCGGCTTTTTCGGCTTCGCGCGCCAGAGTACCGATAACGTCGTCCGCTTCTACGCCAGAAACCGCCAGCAGCGGCAGTCCCATCGCTTTAACCATCGCGTGCAGAGGTTCGATTTGTGCTCGCAGATCGTCCGGCATTGGCGGGCGATGTGATTTGTAATGTTCAAACAGTTCATCACGAAAGGTTTTTCCCTTGGCGTCAAAGACCACCGCTGCATGCGTCGGTTTATATTGCATGATCAGACTGCGCAGCATGTTGAGGACACCATACATCGCACCGGTCGGCTCGCCTGCGCTGTTAGTCAGCGGGGGAAACGCGTGATATGCGCGATAAAGATAAGATGAACCATCTACAAGGATAAGTGGATTTTGGGGGATCTGAACCATAATGTCCGTGCCTGTTTATCAGATTATGGGTAAAGGATGCCACAGACAGGATGAAAACATGAGTTTTTCACCGCTTTTCGTGAAAATCTTTTGTAGATCTTCTGGATCGCTCGCAAATCGTCATGTGGATAACTTTGTGCATAAATTATTTACATCGCTTTTAATTTATTATCATGCTTTTTACAGCATGATGTTTGTCTTTGTTTTTCATGCAGTTAAAAATAAGACCATCCCTAGTAATTAAGATAATGGGATTTTTTCTAATGTGGATAGATATGAATTATTTTTCTCCTTAAGGATCATCCGTTATTTGGGTCGTTTTCTGCTAAAATCTGCGCCTTGCGCTTCTTTAGCGCACTGTCTATGGCTAACCTTTTGAATAAATTCATTATGACGAGAATACTCGCTGCGATAACCCTTTTGCTGAGTATCGTATTGACCATTTTGGTCACTATTTTTTGTTCCGTCCCGATCATCATTGCCGGGATTGTAAAACTATTGCTACCTGTGCCAGTCATTTGGCGAAAGGTTTCGCGCTTTTGTGATTTTATGATGTATTGCTGGTGTGAATGCCTTGCGGTATTACTGCATCTGAACCCACACCTGCAATGGGAAGTTCACGGGCTGGAAGGGTTAAGTAAGAAGAACTGGTATCTGCTTATTTGTAACCACCGTAGTTGGGCAGATATTGTCGTACTGTGCGTGCTGTTTCGTAAGCACATTCCGATGAATAAATATTTCCTCAAGCAGCAGCTGGCCTGGGTGCCTTTTCTTGGCCTGGCATGCTGGGCGCTGGATATGCCGTTTATGAAGCGTTATTCCCGCGCTTATTTATTACGTCATCCGGAGCGACGTGGTAAAGATGTTGAAACCACTCGGCGTTCTTGTGAAAAGTTTCGCCTGCATCCCACCACCATTGTCAATTTCGTTGAAGGCTCCCGTTTCACGCAAGAAAAACATCAGCAAACCCACTCCACTTTTCAAAACTTGTTGCCACCAAAGGCGGCAGGCATTGCGATGGCGCTAAATGTACTGGGTAAACAATTCGATAAACTGCTTAATGTTACGCTGTGTTATCCGGACAATAACCGTCAGCCGTTCTTCGATATGTTAAGCGGTAAACTGACGCGGATTGTCGTACATGTGGATTTACAGCCTATTGCCGATGAGTTACATGGCGACTACATCAATGACAAAAGCTTTAAGCGCCATTTTCAGCAATGGCTGAACTCACTGTGGCAGGAAAAAGACCGGCTTCTGACGTCGTTGATGTCATCACAGCGGCAGGACAAGTAAATTTTGCTCGCCTCTGAATGAGCAGAGGCGAGTGAGTATTTTAATGAACAAAACGTCCGGCACGAGACATAAATTCTTCTTCGCTCATCTCCTGTCCGTTAAAAACAACTTTACCCGGTGTATAACGCAGTTGCAGCGAGGCGGTATTGTTGTCAATCGTGATTAACTGAAACATCTGACCTAAGGTCATCATCCCGCTGATTTGTTTATCAGCCTGCTTTTGCGCTTTTTCAGCATCCATCCCTTCAGATAAATTAAGCTGTTTTGCGGTTTCTGTGACGACATTAAGCGGTAACTTCACATCAAAATTGAGCGATTTAATATCTTTGTTTGTGGATGATGAGGATTTGGCTGGGTCGGCAATACTGATATCCAGATTGGCATTTAGTTCGCCGAGTGCGTTCTTCCATCTTACCGGTTGTTTAATGGTCGGCTCACTTTTTTGTAATAACGGTAAATACTCTTTGAACAATGCAGCATTCACTTCTTGCAGAGCAACTTCATCGTTTGCTAACTCAGGGTGTGCAGCAAGCTGCTTCTGCATCGCAATGTTATACTGGATGATAAATTGGCGCACCGCTGAGGGATCAATAGATTCAGCAATCAATGACCACTCACCACTACCGAGTTTCTGATTCCCTTTTGTTAACTTATCAAGTTCGTAGGTCAGATTGACATTGATATAATCTTTGTCTTTAACGCGATCCAGCCTGGTTTTTGCAACGAAAGCATCGATTTGGGCAACGTCTTCCCCGTGATTGATAATGTTAATCTGATTAAATTTCGACTCGCTTTCACCAACCGGAAATTTCTTTTCTTCTAATCGCGCCAGAGAATCAATGGTAAAACTTTTCGCCGTTACTTTGTTCATTGGTGATAATTGCAGAACAATATCTTCGACTTTGCCTTCAATATCCAGGTTAGACAATGAACTACCATCACCATTAAAAGTAAACTGGCCCTCACCAAAAGAAAACTTTCCATATTTTGCAGGGGCAACATCTAATGTCGTGGAGAATGAGCCACCAAACGCGAATCGCAATGTCGCTTCCACGGGCGATTTATTTTTTGCGGCGATAAATAGCGGTTGTGTCAGTTCATTATTCACTAAGTTCACTTTTGCCGCTGCCAGTGCGGGGATGACATTACTACGCATTAACATTGTGATGGGCAACGGACCGTGCTCAACATCCACATCAAATGCAACTTTCTGGCCTGGCTTGATATTGAGATCGGGTGCACCGTTATCAAATGTTATTTGCATTTGAAAATGAGAATTAAAAAAGCCTTTGTCAAAGTTTTTATAACTTAACGTCATATCGTAGGCATGTTCACCTTTCTTTTTAGCATCGTTAAAATCTTTAATAAACTTTTCGACACCAGGCTGAATTTGCGTACCTGTGTACCATGTGCCACCCCCCCAGATTACGGCTAACGCAACAATAACACCTGTAGCTGACTTACGTATCATATAAATATTCCCTGATAAAACAGCAAAACTTTGAATATCCACTTATGCTGAAATAATGTCCAGCGGCAGGACGCATTATCAGAATGTATTTATATTTATTAAATAATAAATATATATCCTCCGGCATAGCCGGAGGTTTTTCAAATGCGCCTATAAGGCTCTCTTACCAGCCGCGCCCTAACAGGCGCACACGATCTGACATTTGCATCCAACTTCGTTACTTA